>DAIDBB010000208.1 GCA_027310325.1 bacterium
TAATCGGCAACGGCTTTCTTATAGAATCCTTCTCCCAAATAAGTCTCGCCACGTCTCTCATAAAGTTCAGCGGTAACACTGCTTGGAAATGCATCTTCTTCTTTCCTAAAACTTTCCGCAAAATCTTCATACTTAAAATTAGGATAAAATTTATCATGTAGCTTTTTAGTCAAATCGTCATCTGACACATCATTATATTCGGGATAAACCTCTCTAAATTTCATCTTACCTATAATCAACACAATATTTTGTAATTGTAATTCAATCGCCTTGGAATAATCTTCAATCGCGGCATGGTAGTTACCAATTTTGACATAAGCATTAGCACGATTTTGATAAGCTAAATATGAATATGGGTCGCCAATTGACTTTTTGGCTTCAATCGCCTTACTGAAATCCTCGATGGCTTCGTTATAATTACCAAGATTTTGCTTAGCTAGACCACGATCATGATATGTACCACCATAGTCGGGGTCTAACTCAATTACCTTGTCGTAATCTTTAATGGCTAATTTAAATTCTTTTGTCTCAAGATATACCTCTGCTCTCTGCCGGTAGGCATCTATCATCTTGGGATTTAATTGAATCGCCTTCGTAAAGGCACCGATTATTTTTTTACGCGCCTCAGGATATGCGCCCCATATAGATTGCCCTGCGGCTAAGGCCATGCCCTCCTTTTGTAAGTCTTTCTTACTCTTTCCTCCCCCAAAAAAACCTGCTTTTTTAAAAATAAGTGTACCTAACAAATATTGCGACGTCGCACTATTGGGATTTAAGCCGATTGCTTTGTTAAAATCGTTCTCGGCAGACTTATAATCCTGCGAGTTCAATAATATTCCGAAGTTACGATAATATAAGCCCCGGAACAGATATCCCCTATAGTCCCTTGGGTATCTCTTGATAACGTCATCAAAATCTTTTTTTACCCATGTACCTTGTGGCGCTGGTGCATCAGGTTTAACTATTGAAACATTTATTGCGTCACCGGGGTCTAAATTAATCGCTGTCTCCATATCTTTAATGGTCTGCTCATAATTACCCATTTCTTTGTAGGCCTTCGCTCTCATACTGTATTGTGATGCCCTGGTCTTAAAAAATTCTTGTTCCAGTTTTGAATAAGGTAGGCTAATAGCCGCAGTAATATCATCTATGATTTTTTTATAATCTTTATCCTTATCAAAGTATAAGTAAATCATTGCCCGCATATAGTATGCTTGGGCATATTGCGGATTTGCTTCAATCAGCTTGTTAATCTGATCAATCGCCTTCTTGTTTTTCTCCTGGTTCTTTCCATCTTCCAAGGTCCCTAGAACCTTTTGAAGTTCAATCATCAATTCTTTTTCTTGAACAGAAATTTCTTCTATTTTTTTATTAGGGCTGCTCAGTTCAGGAGGCTCTGCTCCTTCCGCGGCAAGAGGAACTACAAGAAATAAGGTTAGCAATAATCCAACAAGGTATCTCTTCATATCCCAAAAAAAGCCTCGTAGGTTGGGTTAGTGTAGTAGGTTGGGTTATCGGAGCGTGACCCAACAAATCTCTTAGTATTCACGGCCTGCAATAGCCTCAACCGATCAATTCAAAACGGCAGCGCCGCTCCCGCTAAAACCCTTTTCATCCTATCCTTTATAAAACCCTTGGCGGCTTCGAGGAGCTTTTCGCTATTTGCCTCGAACCGGAGTACCAGGACGGGCTGAGTGTTGCTCGCGCGCACAAGCGCCCACCCTCCTTCGAAGTTTACCCTCAAGCCGTCTATCTTTATGATGTCCTTTATCTTAAAGTCCTTCGTGCCCTTGCCTATCTCTTTATCGAGCTTTTCTATCACCTCGAACTTCACGTCGTCCGGGCAGTCTATCCTTATCTCGGGCGTTACGAACGTCTCCGGGACACCTTTAAGGAGCGTAGAAAACCTGAACTCCGGATCAACGGCCCTCTTTTCGGCCATTATCTCTACTACCCTGCAAGTGGCGTAGATGGCGTCGTCGAAGCCGTAATATCTATCGGCGAAGAATATGTGGCCGCTCATCTCCCCGGCCATCGCGGCGTGGAGCTCCTTCATCCGGGCCTTTATGAGCGAATGACCCGTCTTCCACATGACAGGGTTCCCTCCGGCCCTTGCTATCTCGTCGTACATCACCTGGCTGCATTTGACCTCGCCGACGATCGTCGCGCCTTTCTTCTTTTCGAGTATGGCCCTTGAAAATATTATCATGAGCTTGTCGCCCCAGATGATGTTGCCGAGCTCGTCTACGACGCCTATCCTGTCGGCGTCGCCGTCATAGGCTATCCCGAAATCCGCGCCTTCCTTCTTTACGGCGTTTATGAGGTCTCTGACGTTTTTGGGTTGCGTAGGGTCGGGATGGTGGTTTGGGAAACGCCCGTCGGGTTCCGTGAAAAGCCCGACGACCTCGCAACCCAGCCTTTTTAAGAGCGGCACCCCCACGGGGCCGGCCGTACCGTTGCCGCAGTCTGCTACGACCTTCAACGGCCTTTTAAGCTCTGGGAAAGTAAACCTCCGGGCCACTTCGTCAACGTACTTCGATATTATGTCGAACTTCTCTACTATACCTGGCCGGACTTGAGCTGGAGGCTTACCGGCCGCCTCCTCTTTTATTATCTTTTTTATCTTCTGTATTTCTTCTCCGTAAAGCGTATCCTTCCCCACGCCAACCTTGAATCCGTTATACTGGGGCGGGTTGTGGCTGCCGGTTATCATCATGCCGCCGTCAACGGGGAGCGTATGCATCGAGAAATACTGTAGAGGTGTGGGGCACTCGCCGAGGTCGATGCAGTCTATGCCGCTTGAGGTAAGCCCCTTTATAAGCGCGTCCCTCAAAGCGTTTGAGCTCAGCCTTACGTCCCTTCCGACGCTTATCTTAAACCCCTTTTTCAGGTCGAGTAAACCCAGCTTTTTAACGTACAGTGCGTAGCTTCTGCCGAGGAGAAGGGCTATCTCGGGCGTAAGGTCCTCCCCGTACGTCCCCCTTATGTCGTACTCGCGAAAGATGGCATCCGATATCTCTGTCATTTTGTTGCCTCCGGAGAAATATACTCGAAATGTTTTAAAAAATAAACAGGGCCGCCCTATGCGGCCCTGGAAGACCTTGACGCGCCCTTGGATTCCTTCCTTTTTTTCCTCAACTCCGAAAAAAAACCCCTGAGGAGCTTGCCCGCGGCCTCCTCCTCTACCCCGGAGGCAATCTCGACCCTGTGGTTAAGGCGCAGGTCCTTTGAGATGTCGTATAGCGAGCCGCATGCCCCGGCCTTCGGGTCGAAGGCCGCGAAGACGACCCTATCGACCCGCGCCTGTATTATCGCGCCCATGCACATGAGGCAGGGTTCGAGCGTCACGTAAAGGGTGGTCCCGGTAAGCCGCCAACTTTTGAATTTTTTGGCGGATTTCCGGAGGACGTCGACCTCGGCGTGGGCAGTCGGGTCGTTGCCGGTCTCTTTTTTATTATGGCCCCTGGCAGCCACAATCCCCTTGTGGACAAGGACGGCCCCTACCGGCACCTCGCCCCGCTTTAGCGCCTTTTTTGCCTCTTTAAGGGCCTCGTTCATGAAAAAGAGGTCTTTTTCCATTAACTTTCTTTCTTTATTCCCCTCTTCAGTGTATGATTGTAAGGTATATTATATAAGCGGACTTGTCAAGGAGCTGCGGGCTCCGACCTCGGACGGCCGCGGGACCAATCAAAGAATCTAAGACCATGCTTAAGAACACCTTCTGCCACATACCGGGCGTCGGCGAAAAATTCGAGCGGATCCTCTGGGGAAAAGGCATCCTTTCATGGGATTCCATCGGCAAATCCCCGTCGGCGGGAAAGCTCCCGTTCAAAAGCCACCTCGCGGAGTCGCTCTGCGAGCTTGAAAAGGGGAACCCCAGGTACTTCGCCGACCTCCTCCCGGCAAAGGAGCACTGGAGGCTCTTTACCGAGTTCCGCCATTCGACGGCCTACCTCGACATAGAGACCAACGGCCTCGGCGGCCCGGCCGCCTACATAACGACCATCTCCCTATATGACGGAAAATCCATCCACTACTACGTTAAGGGGAAAAACCTCGACGACTTCAAGGACGACATAAAAAAATACAGGATGCTGGTGACGTTCAACGGCAGGTGCTTCGATATACCCTTCATAGAAAGCTATCTCGATATTTCAATCGACCATGCCCACATCGATCTCAGGTTCGTGCTGAAGGACCTCGGCTTCTCGGGAGGGCTTAAGAACTGCGAGAAAAGGCTCGGCATAGAAAGGGGCGACCTCGACGGGGTAGACGGCTACTTCGCCGTGCTCCTATGGAAGGAGTTCAGGGAAAGACGGAACCGGAAGGCCCTCGAAACGCTTCTCGCTTACAATATCCAGGACGTCATAAACCTCGAACCGCTCATGGTAATAGCCTATAACCTTAAGCTCGCCGGCACCCCCTTCCTCAAGAGCCACCGGCTCCCCATGCCCGACTCGCCCGAGACCCCGTTCAAGGCCGACGTCAAGACCATAAGAAGGATCTTCCACAGGCACAGCTACCGCTACGCCAGATGCCTCTAAAAGGCTGCTGAAAAAGTCCATCTGCTTCGTTCTCTTCGTCGCTCGTCATTGCGACGTACATACAAAGTACGCCTCATTCCTCGCTTCTCGACGCCTCGCATCTGGAGCTTTTTGAGCAGCCTGAGCAAATTCCGAGTTTTTCAGTGACCTGCTAAATAACCGCCGTAATATTTCTCCCGGCTTAATTTACGCCGGTATCCCGGTCTTCGCCGGCTGTAGATCTAATTATGCGCTTAAACGGGTCCGGGACCCCGGAAAGCCTCAGAAACTCTATATAGCTTTTAAGCACCTTTTTGGTGTAGAGCCTCGTTTCCGGGTAGGGGATGGATTCTATGAACTCATCCGGCGCTACGCGGTACGCGTCCTTCCAGCGCGCCGCGGCGTTCGGGCCCGCGTTGTAGCCGGCTATGGCGAGTATCGCGTTGTTGTCGAAGAGCCTGGAAAGCTCATTCAGGTAATGAGAGCCGTAGCGGATGTTGGTCTTTGGGTCGAAAAGCTCTTTCGAGTCGAAATCATCCTCGCCGAGCTCCTTCGCAAGCGTCCTGCCGGTCGAGGGCATTATCTGCATGAGGCCCAGGGCCCCGG
>DAIDBB010000090.1 GCA_027310325.1 bacterium
ATACATACCTACGGGTCAGTAAAAAAGGTAGAAGCCGTTCAAGAAATAAAATAACGCGATTATCGCCATTCCAAGCCCGATAAACCAGAGGGGCCGTTTTTTGGTTGTGACGGCTATCGAAGAAAGCATGATGCCTATCTGAAGGAATATGAGCGCAAAGCTGAAAATGCCCGCCCTCCTCTGGGAGGTCTCCTTGCCCTTGGCCATATCTTCGGCCTTGGCCTTTATCTCTTTTTTTTCCTTGTCATAGCGCTTCAAATCCTCTTCATGGCCGGCTATCGCTTTTTCAAATCCGGCCGCCGCTTCTTTCGTTATCTTATTCTTTTGGGTAAGAAGCTCCAGTTCCAGAAGCTCTTTTTGCAGCTCGAAGTTATGGGATTTAATGCTTTTCGCCTGATAGTAATTCCACTGGTCGCTCTCCTGCGCCTGAAGAAGTATCGTCCTCGACGAGAATTTGCCCATATAAAGGGTGGTTATCGCGGCCAGAACAGCCATCACGGCCGTTGTAAACGCGATAATGGTACTCCAGCTCTCTTTTTTCTGATCTGTCATAATTGACTTCCCTGTTATATTATTTGTGAAGAAAAACCGGTAATATTTTGAAACTCTTACGATTTAGAGGTGACCTTGCCCCCTATCCCTATCCACGATTTGATCCCGCCCTTAAGATCTACCGCATCCGGGATGCCGCGCGATGAAAAGATATTACGTGCCTTTACGCTCCTTACTCCAGAAGCGCAGTAAAGGACGACCCTGCCTTTATTCGGGAGCGACGTTTGGTTCTGTATGGTATTCAACGGTATGGAAACGCTCCCCGGTATATGCCCGCTCTCGTATTCCTCAGGGGTCCTGACGTCCACAAGAGATATATTTTCTTTATTATCGATAAGTGCCTTGAGCTCCTCGGCGCTTATCCTTCCGGTATCATCTCCCATGTCAAGAAGCGGAAAGACCGTCTTTATTGATGAAAAATTGCCCATCGCGCTTTCCTCCCAAATCTTTCGTCACGCGGACCTTTCTTTAAGGACCCTGGAGACCTCTTCGATAAGGGCGTCAACCGCCTCTTCTTCCCTCACCTTTTTTACCGGCTTTCCTTTGACATAGATGAGGCCGACCCCGTCCCCGCCGGCCAATCCTACGTCAGACCCTATGGCCTCACCTGGCCCGTTAACGACGCAACCCATTATGGCGATATTAAGGGGCTCCTCTACGTGCGAAAGCCGCTTCTCCACCTCCAAGGCTATCGAGACGCAATCGAGCTTTATCCTGCCGCACGTCGGGCATGATACGAGGTTTATCCCCCGCTTCCTCAACTCCAGGGACTTGAGTATCTCCCAGCCGACCCTGACTTCATCAACGGGGTCGCCGGTAAGCGAGACCCGTAACGTATCCCCTATGCCCTCGGACAGGAGCACCCCGAGTCCGACCGATGATTTTACGGTACCGGAAAAAAGCGTGCCCGCCTCTGTGACTCCGATATGAAAAGGGTAGTCTACCTTTTGGGCAAGGAGCCTGTAGCTATCTATCGTCATCCGTACGCTCGATGCCTTGAGGGACACCTTTATGTCCCTGAAGTCCATGTCCTCGAGTATCCCGATATGGCGCATAGCGCTTTCTACAAGCGCCTCGGCCTTCGGGTGTCCGTATCTGGAAAGTATGTCTTTTTCAAGAGAACCCGCGTTTACCCCTATCCTTATCGGGACACCCCTCGCCGCGGCCTCTTTGACGACGGCCTTTATGCGATCGCCAGACCCGATGTTACCGGGATTAAGCCTCAGCCCATCTACGCCTTCTTCGAGGGCCTTTAAAGCGAGCCGCCAATCAAAATGAATATCGGCTATGATCGGGATCCTTATCTCCTTCTTAATGCGGCCTATGGCCCCTGCCGCGTCCATTTCCGGGACCGCCACCCTTACGATCTCGCACCCGGCCTTTTCAAGGGCCTTTATCTGCGCTACCGTTGCGTTTACGTCGGCGGTATTTGTATTGGTCATCGACTGGACGCTTATGGGAGAACCGCCTCCGACACCGACCGTACCTACCTTGAGTTCCCTTGTCTTCCTTCTCATGTATAGACCGTAACCTTGTTTTTAAGCATTTCGGGCGAGACCCTTAACATAAAACTATACTATACTTCCGCGAATTTTTCACCCTTATATTTCATCCCATACCTACGCTTGACCGGGAATGAAAAAGGTTATAATCTGAAAGGATGTTTGTCGAAGAGATCAACGATATTTCTCCGGCCGAGGCATTTAGGGGCCTCAGGCATCTACCCATGCCGTTCATATTCTCAGGGGGGAACCATGTGCAGAGGAGATATTCATTCCTTGGCGCCGCCCCGTTCATGACAGTGAGCGCCAGCCAGGAAGGGGTAACCATCGAAGCGGACGGAACAAGACAGTCCGTTCAAAAAGACCCGTTCAGGGCCTTATCCGAAATTATAGGAGAGTTGCAAGGCAAAGGTCACTCCGGAAGCGGGCCGTTTCCCTTCAATTCCGGAGCGGCTGGTTATTTTTCTTACGCCCTTAAGGATGTCATAGAGCCAGGAAGGTTCAGAAAGGCGCGTAATGGCGAAGAGATACCTCTTCTGGTCATCGGGTTTTATGACCCGCTATTCGTCTATGACCATCATGAACATAAAGGATACATAGTCTCAAGGACCGGTAACGGAGAAAGATGCAGGCTTTTCAGGGACACCGTTACAGGAACGAAAAAGTCCGGTTCCGCCTTCGGGCCTTCGGCAATCGAGGTCTGCGGACCGCTTTCATCTACGCACACGAAGGCCGAGTATATGGAAGCTATCGCCAGGGCGCAGGAATACATAGACGCGGGAGATATATACCAGATAAACCTCTCGCAGAGGCTGAGGCTACCGCTCAGGGGAGACGCGTTTTCTCTCTATTTAAGCCTAATAGACGCCTCACCCGCGCCCTTCAGCTCTTTCATGGACTTTGGCGGGTTCCAGGTAATCTCAAATTCCCCTGAAAGGCTTCTTAAAGTAAGCGGCGGATATGCCGAAACGTCGCCTATAAAAGGGACGCGCCCCAGGGGGGAAACCACCAAAAAAGACATGTTTCTTATCGATGAGCTTAAGAAAAGCTCCAAGGAACGGGCTGAACACGTGATGATAGTCGATCTCGTCAGAAACGATCTTGGGAGGATATCCCTGCCCGGAAGCGTTGAAGTAACTGATTTCGAAATGATCGAGACGTTCCCGAACCTCCATCATATGGTCTCCAACGTTAGGGGGAAGCTTAAGGCCGAGGTCGATCCGGTCTCGGCCTTGAAGGCCCTTTTCCCCGGCGGCTCTGTTACAGGGGCCCCCAAGATAAGGGCGATGGAGATTATAGATGAGCTTGAGCCTGTACCGAGGTCGATCTATACTGGCGGCATAGGCTGGATAGACTTTGATAACGAGATGGATATAACGATGGCCATAAGGACGGCGTTACTAAAGGACGGAAGCCTGTATCTTAACGTGGGCGGCGGTATCGTCGCGGACTCGGTCTCCGAGGATGAATATGACGAGACTATACTCAAGGCCCGAAGCTTCCTTGAAGTGATGGGGATAGCGCTAAATGGAACGAACCATTAGAATGAAGGCCGGGAAAGTATACATAAACGGCCACTTAGTGCCCGAGGATAAGGCATGCGTGTCGGTTTTCGACAGGGGGCTTAATTATGGTGACGGAGTTTTTGAGACCATGAAGGCCCTGGATGGGGAGATATTCTTTCTTAAAGACCACCTGGCAAGGCTTAAAAGCGGCTTAAGGGTTATAGGGGTCCCGCGGAGGGCCATAAATGGCATTGGGAGGGGCTTAAGCGGCGGCGCTCTTGAAAGTCTGCTTGAGATAAACGGACTATCCAGGGGGTACGCTTATTTAAAGATAATAGTCACAAGGGGGCCTGACCGCGGGGGGCACTTACCTTTAAAATACCCCTCGCCTACGGTTATCGCTGTTTGCAAAGGCCTTGACGTAAAGGCTATCTCAAAATACAATAAACATGGCGTAAAAATCACGCTTATGGAAGGGTTGCGTCCGGCATTGCCCTCGATAAAGAGCCTCAATTTTCTGCCGAATGTCCTCGGCAAGCTTTACGCAAGCAAGCGCGGTTCTTTTGAAGCGATATTCGCGGACGGGGATTCTCTTACCG
>DAIDBB010000101.1 GCA_027310325.1 bacterium
GCAGGTAAAAGCGGGATTGCTTCGCCGCGCCCGGAAATGGTCTATGCGGCTAGGGTCATTTCGTCCTCGCTCTTCGCACTCGCCGCTCCTCGAAATGACAGACCTCTACCTCTCCCCTTCGCAATGCGGATAGAACCGTCGCCGTTCCCCCTACCGTTTCTCTTTCCTTTCGCCCTTTTCCTCCTGCCGCCTCTCCTTTTGCTCCTTCTTTTCCCTTTGCCGCTGGAAGCCCCTTGTTACGGCCTTCGGCTCCCCGGTACTCCGGGTCTCAAGCGGCCGGGGCTCCGGTTGCTCTGGCCTCATGACCGAGCGTTCGCGTTCCTTTACGAGCGGCCTCTCCTCCCGCATCTTTTCAGGCTTCAGGTTTATCACCCTCTCCGGAGGGCGAGAGCCTATCGGCGATTCGGACCTCATTATGATCTCGCGTCCTGGCCCGGTGCGCGGCGGCCTGAAGTCGAACCGCTGGCCGGCGGGCCTCCTCTCTGGCTCCACGAACCTCGCGCCGCGCCCCCCGAGGTCTTCCCTGCGGACAAAGGTCTTGCCGCGCGGGAACTCCGCGTTCCTGAACCTTTCCTGACGGACGGTATTTATGTCGATGTTCAAGACGTTCACGCTCCCGGGCCCGTAGTTGCCGTACCCGTAGTACGTCTCGCCCGGGGCGAGGGGGACCCAGCCGATGGCATCGCCGGTCCTTACCCAGCCGACGTAGCCCGGGGCCCAGAATACGCTCCCCGCCGCTGGCGGCACCCAGCCCCAGCCCCTTCCGGCCCTGAAGAACCAGCGGCCGTAATGGTAGGGCGCCCAGCCCCACGGCTCGTAGGAAATCCATACGTAGCGCCCGCCCGCCCAGCCCCACCTCCCGTCGCGGTACGGGGCCCAGTCCGCGGCCACGGCCGGGAACCAGGCGTAGCCGTATTCGCCGTCATAGTCCCACCTGCCGTAGCCGGCGAAGTCCGGCGAGTACTCCTCGAGCCCGGCGGGGAGGTACCTGGAGCTTTCGTTCCAAGCGGTAAGGTCCCTGTCGCGGTCGATGTTCCATCTTTCCCATTCGTCGGGCGCGGCCATGGGAGAGACCTCGGCGGAGCCGTCGTCCCGGATCGCGAGCGTCTGGCCGGCGGAGACCCTCGTCGAGCCGAGCCTGTTCTCGGCGTAGACGGTGCCTTTAAGCACCTGCACGGCCGTCTCCCCGGCGTCGATGTCCACGAGGAAGACCGAGTTGTCGTAGCCGCGGACCGAGGCAAGCGGCGTGTCCACCTGCAAGATATTTATCCCGCCCCGCCTGTTGTTTACGTATATGTGGCCGCCCCCGGTGTAGAACTGCACGGAGTCCGGCGCTGCCCTGAGGACGTCGAGCGAGCCGCCGCCGCCGTCCACGCGGACGAATTCGCCGCCCCCAACCTGTATCTCCGCCCTCCCCTCGTCGGGTATCCAGAGCCTGTCGCTTTCGCCCATGGGCGTGTTTATCTCGGCCGGGGCCCATGCCTCCGTCGTGTCCCTGGACTGGATCTGGACGTTGCCCTCGATGAGGCTCAGGCGCATGGGCCCGAGGTCGTCGGAGAAAGCAAGGGCCGGGACGAGCGTTAAAACCAGGAGCATCAGCCATTTAAAAGGTCTCATAAACGCCTCCAAGCGGATAATACCCGTCATTTTATCCGGGTTGCGGGATTTTGTCCATCGGGGATTTGTTCCGCAATAAACGTTGGGATTGACTGGCCTGGCTTAAATATTGTAGAGTTTTGTATAGCATTCTGACCCGTCCGTTACCCGGACCTTATAAGGGAGGGAATTGCAAGCCATGGCGCTATTCGTGTGGAACGACAGGGTTTTTGGCGTCCGCGTAGCCCGGTTCGACGCCCATCACAAGAACCTCTTGAACATGATAAACGACCTTCACGACGCGATGGTCCAAAAGGCCGGAAGCTCGGTAATAGACGGGATAGTGGAGCGCCTCGTCGAGTACACGAAGTACCACTTCACCGAGGAAGAAAGGTTCATGATAGAGCTCGGTTTCCCTGGCGACGAGGCGCACAGGGCCGAGCACGAGGCGTTCGTGGCGAAGACCGTGGAGCTTAAGGAGAAGCTTAAAAAAGGGGAGATGAACCTGTCCGTAGAGACCATGAAGTTCCTCCTCGACTGGCTCAAGAACCACATCCGGGGCACTGATAGGTCGTGCGCCCGTTTCTTCAACGAATCTGCTAAACGCCAAAAACCCTGATTTCCCTCATGGTAAAGGGTCCGCGCCGGGTGTATGCTATAATCCTGCCGTGACCGGTTTCACCTTACCCCCTTGCGGGGGTAGGAACCGGGACGGGGGTAAGAATATGATAAAAAAAGAGGACATACTCGAAGCTCTGAAAGAGGTCATCGACCCCGAGATAGGCATAAACGTCGCCGACCTTGGCCTCGTCTACGAGGCCGCCGAATCGGACGGGGAGATACGCGTGGCAATGACGATGACGACCGCGGCCTGCCCGTTGGGCGGCCTCATAAGGGACCAGGCGAAAAACGCCCTCAGGAAGCGCTTCCCCGGCGCAAGGTCGGTTACCGTCGAGCTCGTCTGGTCGCCCCCGTGGAACGCGGATATGATGTCCGACGAGGCCAAAAGGAAGCTCGGCAGGCTCAAGTGAGCGTAAGTATCCCCCTTTTCCAAAGGGGGACGAAGGGGGATTATAAAAGACCGTTAAGATAATCTCCCCCCTCTTAAGGAAGAGGGGAGAGGCTGAAAGGACTCCGAAAAAAGATGAATACCCTGTACCGCATCCGGTTCCCCCTGATGTCCCTCGGGATGCTCGCGCTACTCGCCGGGCTCTGGACGGGGATATTGAGGCTCGGCCTCAACGTCCCGGAGATAAGGCCGGGGCTCCTCCTTTTCCACGGCCCCCTTATGATATGCGGCTTCCTCGGCACCGTCATCGGCCTCGAGAGGGCCGTTGCGCTCGAACGCCCGTGGGGCTACCTCGCCCCGCTCCTTGCCGGGCTCGGGAGCGTTGTTATCATCTTTACGGCCCGGTACGGGCTCGGGCGCAACCTCATTACCGCCGGGTCCCTCGTGCTGGTGATAATTTTTATCGAGATACTCAAAAAACAGCTCGCCCCGTTTACGGTCACCATGGCCCTGGGGGCGCTTTCGTGGTTCGTCGGCAACATATTCTGGCTGACGGGCTCCCCCGTAGCGGCGGTAGTGCCCTGGTGGGCCGGGTTCCTGATACTTACGATAGGCGGGGAGAGGCTGGACCTGAGCAGGCTCCTCGCGCCGACAAGCCAATCCTACGTCGTGTTCTTCTCGGCCATCGCGGTTTTCATCGCCGGGATGGTCTTGAGGCCCTACTACCCGGCCGGGGGCACGGAGCTCTTCGGCATAGGGATGCTCGCCTTAACCGGCTGGCTGGTGACGCACGACATAGCGACAAAGACCGTAAGGCAGAAGGGACTTACGCGGTTCGTCGCGGTCTGCCTCCTCACCGGGTACTTCTGGCTCGGCGTCAGCGGCCTCTTCGCCTTCTTCGGGGGAGAGCTTGCGGCGGGCTCCCCGGCCTACGACGCCGCGCTCCACGCGCTCTTTTTAGGGTTCGTCTTCGTCATGATATTCGGACACGCGCCGATAATATTCCCGGCGGTCCTCCAGATCCCGGTCCTTTATACGCCGCTATTCTACGTCCACCTCGCGCTCCTCGAAATATCCCTCGCGGCAAGGATTTACGGCGACCTTGCCGCCGCCCCGGAGGCCGTAAAGGCAGGGGGGTT
>DAIDBB010000210.1 GCA_027310325.1 bacterium
GGTCAAGGAGATAAGAGAGGTCGTTAAACTGGCCAAGGATAACCTCCGGTACGGGAAAAGGACCGTGCTCTTCGTGGATGAGATACACAGATTTAACAAAGCCCAGCAGGACGCCTTTCTCCATAGCGTCGAGGACGGGACTATAACGCTCATAGGCGCAACTACCGAAAACCCTTCCTTCGAGGTCAACGCCCCGCTCCTGTCACGGTGCAAGGTCCTGGTCCTTGAGGCCCTGTCGGAGGATTCGATAAAGAAGATCCTTAGAAGGGCCCTTGACGACAAGGAACACGGTCTCGGGGGTACGCCGGTTGAAATAGACGAAACGGTCCTGGATTTCATGGCCGAGAGCTCCCAGGGGGACGCGAGGACCGCGCTTAACTGCCTCGAGACGGCCTTTGTTATTACGGAACCCGGCAAAGGCGGTACCCGCCGCATAACGCTTGAATCGGCCGTCGAGGCGATGCAAAAAAAGGCCCTCCTTTACGACAAATCCGGGGAGGAGCACTATAACGTCATCTCGGCGTTCATAAAATCGATGAGAGGCAGCGACCCGGATGCCGCCCTTTACTGGCTGGCGCGGATGATAGAAGCCGGTGAAGACCCGTTATTCATAGCAAGGCGCATGGTCATATTCGCCTCCGAGGACATAGGGAACGCCGATCCGCGGGCCATAGGGGTCGCCATAGCCGTCAAGGACGCGGTCGACTTTATTGGCATGCCCGAGGGGTGGATCCCTCTGGCCCAGGGCGTTACTTACCTTTCGACCGCCCCGAAGAGCAACTCCTCATATATGGCATATCTAGAAGCGGCTGACGACGTAAGGAAGTGGGGGCCCCTTCCCGTTCCGCTTCACATACGGAACGCCCCCACAGGACTAATGAAAAAACTCGGCTACGGTAAGGGCTACAAATACCCTCACAGCTACAAGGGCGCCCTCGTAGAACAGGAATACAGGCCCGATAAGCTCAAAGGAAGGTCATATTACAGGCCGACGGGGCGCGGCTATGAAAAGGGAATAACGGAACTCATGCAGGCAAGGAAAAAGTCAAAGACGGAGGAGGAGCCATGAAGAGGTTCGCCCTTACGGCCATAGGCCGTGATAGGCCCGGAATAGTGGCGGCCGTCACCAGGGCCCTTTATGAGCACAGATGCAACATAGAAGACTCCAGCATGACGATCCTTGAGGACGAGTTCGCCATGATACTCATCATGACGATGACTGAAAGGGAGAACCTGCACCCTCTTAGAACGGAACTCGAATCAATTGAAGAATCGATGAATCTAGCAATCCACTTGAAGGAGATTCCGCCGGAATTGGGCGAGGGGGCCAAAAGACCCTTGAGTAACTACATCATAACCCTTCACGGTGCGGACAAGTCAGGGATAGTCTACAAGACCGCCGCGCTTCTTTCAGAGAAGGGGATAAATATCACCGACCTTGAGACCAAGATACTCGGAGAAGACAAGAAAAGGATCTACATCATGGTAATGGAGGTGTTCGTCCCCTCCTCCGTGGATACAAAAAAAGTCGAGTATGAGCTCGCTAACCTCGGCAGGACTCTCGGGGTCACCATAAGGATAAAGCCGATCGAGGCCTTCGAGCCGCTCTAGCATCCTCTTAGCTTTCCGGGATTTAAAGATGCCTGCCCTTGAAATACTCAAATATCCTGATCCGGTCCTTAAAGAGACCTCCCTTGAAGTAAAACAGATAGACTCATCCATCAGGGACTTTATAAACGACGTCGTCCTTACGATGAAGGCGAGCCCGGGCGTTGGGCTTGCCGCTCCGCAGGTAGGAAGGCTCTTCAGGATCATAACCGTCGACGTTACCCCGAAGCATCCGGGCCACGGCCTCATTGTCCTCATAAACCCTGAAATAATCTCTTCAAAAGGCGGCAAAATCGGGCGCGAGGGGTGCCTTTCGGTCCCCGAATATACGGCCAACATAATAAGGGCCGAAAAGGTGACAATAAAGGGACTGAAGGAAGACGGATCGGAGGCGCTCATAATGTCGTCGGGATTTGAGGCTGTAGCGCTGCAACAC
>DAIDBB010000116.1 GCA_027310325.1 bacterium
GTCTCATACAGGATCTACATCAAGTTTAAGGCCATAAAACCCGGCGAGCGGCTTATATCCTCCGTTTTTCTTTCAACCGTAGCCCTTACGGCCCTCTATCAGTTCATTCCGACCTTGAAAGAAGGCTGGCTCAATATCAACCAATGGACGTACTATCTGATCATGGTCGTCTCGATGCCGTTCATATTCATGCACAGCAGAGATAAAAGATTCGACAACTTCCTGGGAGAGCTGTCGTATCCGATGTACATCTCTCACATCCTAGTCTTTTACGTAACGACTTATTATTTCTCCACAGACGTCCAGGAAAAGTATCACGCCGTCAAATACCTCGGCTCAATCCTCATCACCATATTATTTTCATTCCTTATGCTTCGCTTTCTGATAAAGCCTATTGAGAGATACAGGCAAAGGAGAGTTCCTCCAGCGCCCTAAACCTCCTTCCCTTATCCTTCATCCCGGATCCTCATGCTCAAGGCAGGCAATCAAAAAAAAGAAACTATTGACAGGGTATCGACAAAATTGTAGATTGAATCGACCAGAAACCTCCGTTCGTGGCGGAAGCCATTTATGAGCCTATTTGCGGGGGTTAAACAATGGAGGTGGAAGCGTGATGGATTATTCAAAGAAAAGGATCCGGCGTCCACTTGAGACACCGGCGTCGAGCCGCAAAAACCCGGCTGTCCTGTCCTTATCATGTATCACGGCAATCCTCCTACTTATCGCGTTCATCCCGGTAAGCGCCAACGCAATGCCCTTTTTCTCCCGGCAGACGGGCAAAGACTGCAGTTACTGCCATTCGGTCTTTCCAAAACTCAATGAAGCTGGGCTATCCTTCCGCAGTAACGGCTACAGGATTGCCGGGCAGGAACTTAAAGAAGTAAAGGACTGGTCGTCATTTCCGGCATCCATGGAAGTTACGGCGGCCATAGATTACGGCAGGGTCAAATCCAACGCAAACGACTCTACGGTTTCGGACATCAGGCTTGAAAAAGTCCAGCTCTCCGCGGGCGGGGCCATGGGCACTGCGGGAAGGGTTTCCGCGCTCGGCACAATGGCCGTGGAGCAGGACCCGGATGGCGGCTTTTCGACCTCGATACAGAAGGCCTTTGTCCAGGTCAACGACCTTGTGGGCGAGACCGGCAACGGGAACTTGAACGTCAGGGCCGGCCAATTGGAGATGGGATTGCCGTTCTTTAGCCCTCTTGAGACGGTCATAAAAAATAAGTACCTTGCAGAGCGCGACCTGGGGCTTTTAGAGAGGAATAGGACCGCCGCCGAGTTCAACGGGCAGCTCTCCTTCGGAGAGGAGTCCAAAGTCGGCCCGCATCGCTACTCCATAGGCGTATCGACCCAGAATCTAATCAGCGGTGACAAGGTCCGGGGCTTTTACTTTACCTACGCCCTTACGATTAAAGAGATGGTATATCTCGGCGTCATATACAGGGGCGGCACCGAGGTCAGCAGCGACGGATCAAGGGACGCGTCATTCAACAAATACGGGGTGGGGGCCGAAGTGGAGGTCGAGCCCTTCATTGTAAGCGCGGGCTTTTTCAGGGCCGAAAAGGACGGGGAGAAAGCCAAGAACGATTTTGTTATCGAGGCTCTCTATAAGTCGATCGCGTATCCTGGTTTGAGCGCAGGGGCCAGATATGACGTGGACACCCAATCGGGCAATCATTCCGTTACGGCCGCGACCCTTTTTGGGCGGTATGAAATTCTATCGAACGTTTTTACCCAGCTTGAATACGACCATCTGTC
>DAIDBB010000118.1 GCA_027310325.1 bacterium
GTCGAAGGTATAGACCCGCCGTCCCGCGATCTCATATGTCATTTTCCTGGTCTTATCTGTCTTGAGGCTTAAGCACATCGCCTTAACGAGGTCCTTTACGAACACCGGCTGCATCCTATTCCTGCCGTTTCCAGGCACAAAAATAACGGGAAAGGCCCTGATAAGGCGGGCGAAGAGGTTGGTAAACCTGTCTTCCTTGCCGAATATTACCGAGGGCCTGAAGATCGTATACTCAAGTCCCGACCTTCTTATTATCTCCTCGGCCTCCCACTTTGTCCTGTGATAGGCGCTTTTAGCGTTCTCGCGTGTCCCAAGGGCGCTTATATGCAGGTACCTTTTTACGCCTTTTCTCGCGCAGGCCTCGACTACGTTACGTGTGCCTTCGACGTGGACGGACCTGAATGTCGCTTCCTTCGATTGGACGAGTATGCCTACAAGATGGATGACGGCAACGATGTCGCCGCTTAAGGCGTTGATGACGGACGCGGGGTCGGATATATCGCCAGAGACGAGTTCGCAGCCCGCTTCAAGAAGCTCACTTGCCCTTCGCTGGTCCCTTACAAGGCAGCGGACCCTGAAGTCCTTCTTAAGCTCTCTTACGAGGTTCCTTCCGACGAAGCCGGTTCCGCCGGTGACGAGCATCATGATTTTTTGCCGAGAATGTCTCTTATGGTCTGCTTTAGCTCGGTCAGGTCGGACGATTTTATTATGTACGCGTCCGACGCCCATGTGCCGAATTCATGTTTGTAGTGGGGGTATGCGGTGCAGAGTATGACCGGGAGTTCCTTCCATTTCTCCTTGACCCTGCGTAACACCTCGATGCCG
The DNA here is from genome assembly GCA_027310325.1 of bacterium. Taxonomy (GTDB): domain Bacteria; phylum Desulfobacterota; class GWC2-55-46; order GWC2-55-46; family GWC2-55-46; genus JAKAIQ01. Next base: position 826 of record DAIDBB010000118.1, read on the forward strand.
TCCATTCCGGGCATCTTGATATCAAGAAGAACTAGGTCTATGCCGCCGTTTTTGAGCTTTTCAAGCGATTCCTCTCCCGAAGCGGCGAGCTCGACGTCCCAGCCCTCGTCTTCAAGCTCTTCCTTATAGAGGAGCCTCAGGCCTTCTTCGTCATCGACAACCAGAATCCGCTTTTTCATAATCAAACCCCGATAAGCGACGTCAACTTTTGGCAGCCCGGCCTTCTAAAACATATATTTTTGAAGATGTATTGCGACTCCCTTGAAATGAGCCGGAGAGGAAACCCGGCGTATTCGTATCATCGTTTATTATAGCATATTCCCTGAAAACTTCCGTCCAGACGCGCACTTAGAAAATTGCCGCTGCTAGACCTTTGCGTCCCTCAGGAACTTGGCGGCCTCTTCCGGTGGTGTAGGGTTTATGTAGAAACCCGACCCCCATTCAAAGCCGGCCATCCTTGTAAGCTTCGGCATAAGTTCGAAATGCCAATGGTAGAACTGGGTGGCGCCGTCTTTCATGGGAGCGGCATGAAGTATGAAATTATAGGGCGGATAGTTTAAGACCTTATCCATCCTCCTTAACACATCTGAAAATATCATCGACAGGTTTTCGTAGTGGTGCTTCTGGCAGTTTTCAAAATTCGATTCATGGACCTTCGGCAGTATCCATATCTCGAAAGGGGATTTCGGCGCATACGGAGATACCGCTATGAAATCGCGGTTCTCGGCCACTATCCGCACCCCCTGCAGCGTCTCCTGCCGTATGATGTCGCAGAAGATGCATCTTTCCTTGAAGTTATAATACTCGAGGGCCCCGTCCAGTTCCTCGGACACCCGCTTGGGTATGATCGGGAGAGCTATAAGCTGCGAATGGGTATGCTCAAGAGAGGCGCCGGCGGCCTCGCCGTGGTTCTTGAATATCAGGATATAACGGAGCCTCATGTCCTTCTTAAGGTCGATTATCCGGTCCCTGTAGGCCCACAGGACCTCCTCGAACTGGCCGGGCGTCATATGGGAGAGCGTATCCTTGTGGTCCGGAGACTCTATTATGACTTCATGGGCCCCGACCCCGTTCATCTTGTCGTAGACGCCATCGCCCTCCCGGTTAAGGTCCCCTTCGACCTTTAGGGCCGGATACTTGTTCGGCACCACCCGTATATGCCATCCGGGGCTGTTCGCTACACCCCCGTTCTTACGGTAGGCAAGCACTTCATTGGGCGTTTTGGATTCATTCCCGGGGCAGAACGGACAAAATCCGGCCTTTGAAGGGGCCTGGTAGGATTCAAACTCCGAGGGGCGTTTGCCTCGTTCGGTTGAAATGATCACCCACCTTCCGACTATAGGGTCTTTTCTGAGTTCAGGCATATCGACCTTCTGTTGCCATTATAAAAGAATGGGCGCGGGTGAGATAAAAATTCCAAAAAGAGACCGGCTATGACCGGGGGTTGGCTAAACGTTATTCCTGCTTTTTTCCTGCTCTTCCTCTTCCTTTTTACAATCTATGCAGCAGGTCGTCACGGGCCTGGCCTCAAGCCTTTTCTCGGATATCTCTTCGCCGCAAAGCTCGCATATGCCGTAAGTGCCGTCGTCGATCCTTTTAAGGGCCTCCTGGACCTTTGAAATGAGCTTTCGTTCGCGGTCCTTGACCCTCAAAAGGAAATTCCTGTCGGTCTCATGGGACGCCCGGTCGGTCGGGTCCGGGAAATTATCGTCCGGAGTGCCGCTGCTCATCCCGCTTACAGCCTTTTCCGCGCTATACCGGAGTTCTTCAAGCTTTCCGTTGAGTAGCGTTCTAAAATGCTCGAGCCTATCCTTCTCCATATCTTTTTAGTATAACCGAAAAATATGGATTGTGTAAATGATAAATTTAAAGTCCCGCGGGCGCGCCTAATCTCTGAAGAAGGTCCCGCTCTTTCCTCCGGTCTTCCTTACAAGCCTCATATCGGTCAACGTCATGCCCTTGTCAACGGCCTTGCACATGTCATAGATAGTGAGCGCGGCAACAGATACGGCCGTGAGCGCCTCCATCTCGACTCCCGTCTTGGACGAGACCCTGGCGGTGGCGGTTATGTCGATGCACGGGACGTCCTTCAGCGGTTCGAACTCGACCTCGACGCTTGTAATATTAAGCGGGTGGCAAAGCGGTATCAACTCTCCTGTCTTCTTGGCCGCGAGTATCCCGGCCACCCTTGCGACCCCGAGCACGTCGCCTTTTTTGACCTCATTGGCGAGTATTAGCTCGAGGGTCTCCATCTTCATGAGGACGCGGCCTTTTGCGACCGCCTCCCTTTCCGTCACTTCCTTCGCCGTTACATCTACCATCCTTGCTTTGCCGCGTTCATCTATGTGCGTAAGACCCATCATGCCCTCTTTTTATTCCGTTTTATGTGCCGGGAGCCTCGACAATATGGCCGTTCGTTATGGTAAGTATAAAGAGTTTTTTCACGGCCTCCCTGTTCGGCCCGAACGAGAGGACGCCGGTTGCCACCTGGAAATCCCTTATGCCGTTAAGTTTCCGTCTCAACGCTTCCCTGTCCGGAGCGCCGGACTTGCCCTCCGCGGCTGCGATCAGGACCGTGGCCGCGTCATAGGCCTGGGCCTCGATGACCCCGGGGTCCCTCCCGTAGACGCTCCTGAACCTCCTGGTAAATTCCGCAGACCCCGGCCTGGCGCTTCCCGGAAAGAACCCGTCCACGAACACCGCGCCCTCGACGTCCTTGCCGGCCTGTTCAATAAGCTTCGGTGAATTCCAGCCGTTAGACCCGAGGAGCTGTACTCCCTTTATGTTATAGTATCCAAGGTATGGCGCTATGAGGCTAACAGTATCGTAGAAATCGGGTATATACAGGGCGTCAATATTTACCGTAGGATTATACTCCTTCACGCGCCTCCGACCGTCCTTGTGCTCCTTGACCTGGATGCCGAAAAGACGTTTTATCTCGGCGCTGAAATCGGTATTGCCCTGCTCGTACGGGACCACTCTAATGACCTCCGCCCCGCGCTTTTTGACCTCTATCTCAAAAAGCTTCGCCAGTTCGCTTCCATAATTGTTCCGGGGATAAAGTATGCCGAACCTTTTGCGTCCAAGCTGCCTCGTCGAGTAATCCGCCAGGGATGCAGCCTGCGCGCCGGGGACAAGGAAATTCCTGAAGACGTAATCTCCCGCGCCGGTCACGTTTTCTCTCTGCGACAGCGTTATCACAGGGATCTTTTTTTTCTGCGCCGAGTTCGCCGCCTCAAAAGCCGTCGAGCTTATGAGCGGCCCCACAAGGCCCGCCACATTGAGGTCGCCTGAAAGCTCATTCACCGCGTTTGTCGCCGAAACCGGGTCCGCCCCCACGTTTCTTACTATCACCTCGGCCTTCTGCCCGTCGCCGAAGACCCCTGCGGCCAGAAGTATCCCCTTTAAAGCGTCCTCCCCGAACTGGGCATAGTCGCCCTTTAAGGGCAGGAGCGCGCCTATGGCGATAGCGCCGGCGTAAGGAGCGCCGGCGAAGGTATTGACCGAATCGATGTCCCTAATGAGCCTTTCGGCCCTGGCCCTTAATGACAACGTGGCGTTACCGTCGGACGATATGGGCTCGAGGATGACCCTGGCGTCCCTGAGCCTCCCTTCCATGTACCAGAGCCGTCCGAGCTCATACATGGAGTCTGCCTTGAACCTGCTTGACGGAAAATCCTCGATTACCTTCTGAAAGGACCTCTCCGCCCGCTCGAAGTCCTTTCCCGCCATATAGATGCGCCCAAGCCTTAAAAGGGCCTCGTCTACGGAATCTCCACGCGGGTTTCTTTCGACGTAGTTCTCCAGTTCTTCCACGGTATTGGCGTCGGGGCCCCTGGTGTCAAGGGTTTCGAATATCCTAAGGAGCTCATCGCTTTTCCCGAAGGAGAAGAAGCCAGCGTACGAGACCGATGACATGAGGAAAAGGGCCAGAAAGGCCGGAAGTATCTTTTTCATTCAAACATTTCCTTGACCTTGGAGAAAAAGTTCTTTCTTAAGGGCGTCGTATCCTCTCCGCTTATGCTGGCGAATTCTTCAAGTAGTTCACGCTGCCTTTTGTTGATCTTAGCGGGGGTCTCGACCCTTATAATCACCTGGGCGTTTCCTAATCTCCCGGTCTGGAGCGAAGCTATGCCCTTACCCTTAAGGCGGAGCACCTTGCCGGACTGCGTGCCCGGAGGGACCTTGAGTTTTACCCGGCCCTCCAGGGTCGGGACCTCTATCTCGGCGCCAAGCGCGGCCTGGGTGAAACTGATCGGGACATCGAGAATAACGTCGTCGTTTTCTCTCCTGAAAAGGGGATGCGGCGCGACGTTTATGAATATGTACAGGTCTCCGGGTCTTCCTCCCCTCTCGCCCGGCTCACCTTCGCCGGGTATGCGAAGCCTTGAACCGGTGTCCACGCCGTGGGGTATCTTTACCGTCATTTTCTTTGACGTCCGTACCGTTCCCGCTCCCCTGCAATCGCCGCACGGGTCTTTTATGACGCTTCCCGCGCCGCGGCAAACTGAACATGGCCTTGAGATGCTGAAAAAGCCCTGCTGGTACCTTACTTGACCGGCCCCCTTGCATGTCTGGCAGACGGTGCGAGACGTGCCGGGCCGTGCCCCTGTGCCCTTGCAGGTCTCGCAGTTCGCGGTCTTCGGGATGTTTACAGTCTTTTCAGCCCCGAAGGCGGCCTCCTCGAAGGTTATTTCCATGTCGTACCTTAGATCGGCTCCCCGCTCGGGCGCGGCCTGCCGTCTTCCTGCTCCGAAAAAGTCCGAAAAGACCTCGCCGAAAAGGTCCTGAAAGTCAGCCCCGAAGTTCGCGTCCCTGTAACCGCCGGGGGCCGTACCCACATAGCCGAAGCGGTCGTACTGCGCCCTTTTCTCGGGGTCTTTAAGGGCGTCATAAGCCTCGTTTATGAGCTTGAACTTCTCTTCTACCTCTTTATCCCCGTGGTGCTTGTCGGGATGGAGCTCCTGCGCGAGCTTTCTGTAGGCCCTTTTTATCTCGTCGTCGCCGGCCCCGCGCTCCACTCCCAGTATCTTGTAATAGTCCTTCTGGTCCATAAATGAAAAATACCGCCCTTATCTTTATTGGCCGGGATCAAGCCCGGTTGAAAAACCCATGAAATGACGGGTATCCGAAAACGGCGAGATGCGTACGCTTCTTCGGGCTAATTCGATGCGTCCTTTACAACCGCCACCATCGCGGGCCGCAGTAACCTGCCGCGCAGCAAATATCCTTTCTGGAATTCCTTCAAAACCGTGCCCGGGGCCGCCCCAACGCTCTCCTCATGGCTTATCGCGTGGTGCAGGGCCGGGTCGAACTTCTCCCCGACGGATTTTATCTCCTGGAGCCCGTATTTCTTAAACAAGGCATACATCTGGTCGACCGTGAGCTTAACGCCCTGCTTGAGGGAGTCCAGGTTCTTTTCATTAGCGTGATCGAGGGCCCTCTCGAAGTTATCCATGACGGAAAGCACTTCGACAATAAGCTTTTCGTTGGCGAAGTCCCTGATGTCGGCCTTTTCCTTCTCGGCCCTCTTCTTGTAGTTCTCAAGGTCGGCGCAGGCCCTCAGAAACTTCGCGTAATTCTCTTCAGCCTCTTTCGTCTTGGCGTCGAGCGCGGCCTGAAGGCGGAGTATCTCCTCCCCGGGAAGCTCCTTAATCGCCCCCTCGCCCTCGACCATCTCTTCTTCCTGACCGTTCATGTTTTCGTTATCTTTCATATCTCCACCGCAAGATTTGAATTTTTAAAAAAATATATGCCCTCATGAAACGGTCACTGCGTCCTGGCGTCCCGATCAAAAGGGCTTGGAATTTCGAGCTAAAAGACCTTGCTTAGAAGGCCGGCGGTATAATCGACCAGGGGGACTATCTTGGAGTAGTTCATCCTCACGGGCCCCACGACGCCGAGCGTGCCGAGCGTCTCCCCGTCCGAGCCGTAAGGCGCCACCACGAAGCTCAGTCCTTCGAATTCCTCGATCGCGCTCTCGGACCCGAGGAAGACGTGGATGCCGTTTTCTTCCATGCTCTTATCGAGCACCTTAAGGAGGAGCCCCTTCTGCTCAAAAGCGGCAAAAAGCTTTTTCATCCTCTCAAAATCGTCGCGAAACTCGGGCTGGTCGAGCATGTTAAACTTGCCTTCTACATAGAGGCTGTTTTCCCCCGGCCTGCTATTCAGCTGAAATACCATCCCTCCAAGTGAAAGCGCCTTTTTAAGGAGCTCGTTGTACAGGTTCTTTTCATTGTTCATCTCCGTAACGATGGTCGCCCTCAATTCCGTTATGGTCAACCCTTTCGCGACCGAATTGAGATAGCCCGAGACCTTGTCAAAGTCGAGCTTGCCGGTCTCCGCGTCCATCCTTATAAGCTTCGTCTGCGCCATCCCCAGGCTGGAGACAAGGACAACCATTAGATTCGCCCTGTCTATCGGTATAAAACTTATATGTTTGATTACGAAATCATCCTTGCGCGGCATGAACATCAGGCCCGCGCAGCTCGTAAGCCTTGAAAGCGCCTTTGTGGTCTCCGTAAGTATGTCCTCTACCGTACGCGCCTTATCGCAGCTCTTCTTAAGGATGTCCTTGTCGCCTTTTCCGGGTTCCTCGAGCTCCAGGAGGCTATCCACATAGAAACGGAACCCCCTGTCGGTAGGGACCCTTCCCGCGGACGTGTGAGGCTGCGCCAGAAAGCCCTCGCTTTCGAGCTCGGCCATTATATTACGTATTGTCGCGGGACTTACACGAAGGCCGTGCCCGAAGGCTATCGCCTTGGAGCTTACCGGCTCAGCCGTAGAGATATAGTCCTGGACAACGGCCCTCAATATTTCTCTTGCGCGCCTGGAAAAAATATACATATTTTAAGACACTTATGGCTTTTTAGCCCTCCTAAAAGATACCAACGGCATAAAATATTGTCAAGGGCTACTGAGAGGCCGCTATCGCCAATATCTCGTCTGCAAGCAGCACCCCGGACGGGGAAAGGAGGATGTCTTCCCCGCTAAGGCGTAAAAAACCGTCTTTTTCGAGTTTAACATACTTCTTGAAGATTTCCTTCGGGTAGCTTCCGAACCTTTTCATGAAGGCCTCTCCGTTTACCCCCCCTTCAAGCATCCTTAGGCCGAGCAGCAGACTTTCCTCCATGGCCTCATCCCTCCCGAGCGCTTCACATCCCGCCTTCGACTCCCCGCGGCCCTTGACGCTTTCCAGGTATTTTGCGACCCCGGGCTCGTTCCACCAACGCCTGCCCCATCCGGGGTACGAAAGGTAAGAATGGGCGCTAACGCCGAGCCCTATATAATCCTTTCCGAGCCAGTATCTCCTGTTATGCACGCTGAAGAAACCCGGTTTCCCGAAGTTGGAGATCTCGTAATGCCTCCAGCCGCCCCCTTTAAGGAGCCCGATAGCGTAAGAATACATCTCCGCCTCTTCACCCTCCCCCGGAAGAAGCATGGAAGCGGCGCTTTTACCCCCATAGGTCTTTGCGAACGGGGTACCTTGCTCGATCGTAAGGCCGTATATGGATATATGC
>DAIDBB010000130.1 GCA_027310325.1 bacterium
CTCCTGAAAGAAAACCACGCGATAAGAATGAGCCTGAGTACGCTTAACAGGCGGCTCAGGCGGCTCGAGAAGCTCAGATTCATAAAACGGATCAGGCGCCTGAGCAGGAAGGCCTTCCGCTCTACGGTCTACTATGTATGCGACCGGGTAGGGGTTACGAGCGGAAAGATTAAAAAAATTTTGGGCTATGCTAAGAGGCTCGCGTCATGCTATCCGCGTTTATCAAAACTGACAAACGATATGATTACTACAAAATCATCGTTCGTGAGGGGCGGCTTAAAACCGCCGCCCGCTCCTCAAGAGACACAAACAAAAAGGTGTGAACCTCCTGATCGGAGTGAAAAACCGGCTGGTGAAGAACCCATGGGGCGTGATTCCTGGAAAAACCTCGGCGAATTTTTGAAAGCCGACTGGAAAAGGCGCTTAATACAGGGTTCTTAACACAAGAGACTCGCTTCGCCTGCGTTATAGCTTAAAAAATCAAAGGGGGTCAATGAACGCATGGAAAGATGGCTTAAAATCGGCGTAGCAGGCAATAAAATAAAGCTCGATACGAATATGACGGCGCGGGAGGCCGTGATAATCCTGGACGAAGCGCTTCATGAAGCCATCAAGAGGGAGTTCCGCGAAGAAGCCGGGCTGATCGTAAAGCCGCACTGATAGGTTTATCGCGCCGGCGGGGCCCTGGCGAGCTGGTCCGGCGATAGATGTATTCCGACGCCGCGGGGTCCGCCGGCGCCAGGGAGATAAATATATCAAGAGGAGGGTTTAAATGGCGAATGAGATCATCGGTTACGTAGACTGCCCGCATTGCGGTGCGGAGGTCGCACTCAAGGGCTCGAAAAAAGGGAAATGCTATTACAACTGCTCTAATTGCGGCCAGTTTTTTGCGCGGACCGCTTCGGCGGATTCGGCATTAAGGGCTAAGGCGCGGCAGGATAAGAAAGAGGGAGGTAAAACGGATGTTGAGGGTGATAAGAAGCCTATTTCAGAGGGAGGGGAACATGGGGCAGGAAGAGGAGAAAAAAAATCAGGAGACGACTGGAACTGGTGATAAGGACCTAAAGGATTTAAAAGCCGAGGCACTCGGGGATGATGGCGGGCAGCCGGCGTCCGGGGTTGAAAAGGAAAATCCGGCGTACCCGACAGACCCCAGGCTTCTCGCGACGTTCTGGAAGGTGCAGTTCAGGATTATAGCTAGACGGGCCGGGGATCACTGGCAATTATCAGACGAGGAGGCCGCGCAGCTCGGGGAGTTATCTGTCCCCGTCGTCGATAAGTGGCTGCCCGCGGTGATGACGAAGTTCGGCGCGGAGTTCATGCTCGCAGGGGCGCTCATAATGGTCGCTGTGGACCGTATAGGAAAGGGCAATGCAAAGAAAGAGGGAAATATCGACGATCATCGGACAGCAGGGAGCGGGGAAGACAACGCTTCTTAAAGAGCTCATGCGTAAGCACCCGTCGAAGCGCAGGATCATCGTCGATACGTTAGGCGAGCATGAGGA
>DAIDBB010000135.1 GCA_027310325.1 bacterium
GAACCAGATCATGGCCGGTGCCGCAACGGATGTCTTTTTCGTAGCGGCCGGAATACCGCTTAAGATGAAATGAGGAGGACCCATGCCAGGACTGGTTGAGACCCTTAAATCGATAACCCCTATAGACCCGTCATATCTGGATAAGGCGCAGGCGCGGCTCGACATTCTCACCAAGCCCAAGGACAGCCTCGGCAGGCTTGAGGAGTTCGCCAGGAGATACGTGGCGATAACGGAGACGACCCGGCCAGAGATAAAAAGAAAGATCATCTTCACGTTCGCCGGGGACCACGGTGTGGCCGATGAGGGCGTCTCAGCCTTCCCCAAAGAGGTCACCCGCCAGATGGTCTTTAACTTCCTTAACGGCGGGGCCGGGATAAACGTGCTCGCGAGGCACGCCGGGGCCGAAGTCGTGGTCGTTGACATCGGGGTAGATTACGACTTCGAGGACGCAAAGGGTCTCAAGAAAAAAAAGGTCGTCCACGGCACCCGTAACATCCGCAAAGGCCCCGCCATGACAAGGGAAGAAACGATAAAGTGCATCGAGGAAGGTATAATGCTCGCCGAAGAGTACGGCGCCAAAGGCACGATCTTCGGCACCGGAGAGATGGGCATAGCGAACACCACCCCTTCGAGCGCCATCATAGCCGCCTTCTCAGGCGGGAGCGTTGAAGAAGTCACGGGAAGGGGCACGGGCATAGACGACAATATCTTCAAGCACAAGGTGCGCGTTATAGAGGACGCCCTCAGGGCGAACTCCCCGGACCCGTCCGACCCGCTCGACGTCGTCGCCAAGGTCGGCGGGGCCGAGATAGCCGGGATAGCAGGGCTTATAATCGGGGCGGCGGCAAGGCGCATCCCCGTAGTCGTGGACGGGTTCATCTCAACGGCCGGCGCCCTTATCGCCTGCGAGCTAAAACCGGTAATAAGAGACTACATTTTCGCCTCGCACAACTCTGTAGAACGGGGGCACAGGGTCATGTTCGAGAGGATGAGGCTCAAGCCTATAGTAGACCTCGACCTTCGTCTCGGCGAAGGCACGGGGGCGGCGCTCGCAATCACCCTCATAGAAGCATCGGTCAAGATATATAACGAGATGGCGACCTTCGGAGACGCCGGCGTCTCCGAACAGAACGCTTAAGCCCAATCGCTCAATTAAATGAGACGCTTTATCATAGCCTTACAGTTCCTTACGGTCTTCCGGGTTAAAAGAGACATCGAGGTGACCAGGGAGGACCTTGCCGCGTCGATGAGCTGCTTTCCTCTCGTCGGGGCCGTGCAGGGGACTTTGCTCGTCATCGCGAGCTACCTTCTTTCGGCGCTCCTTCCGGGCAACGTGGTAGCGGGCGTGGCGATACTCATTCTTGCTCTTACTAACGGCGGGCTCCACCTTGACGGCTTCGCCGACACGGTGGACGGCCTTGCCGGCGGGAAGACCGAAGAAGAACGCCTGCGGATAATGCGCGACTCTTCGACCGGGGCCATAGGGGTGGCCTTCGTCGCGCTCCTCATACTCCTCAAGTATCTGGCCCTCTCGGGGATGCCGCTCGAGGCCCAAAGGCCCGCGCTATTCATGTTCCCTGTAATGGGGCGGTGGGCCATGGTGCCGATGGCCCGCTGGTCGAGGTACGCCAGGAACGACGAGGGTCTCGGGGCCGCGTTCGCGGGGAATACGAACGCCGGATTAATCGCGGCGACGGCCATGGGGGCCGTTTTACTCGCCCTTGCCATGGGGATAATATCGCTGCTTATCATGCTTCTGCTCGGGGCGGCAGTTTACGGCTTCTCGGTCTTTTTCAGAAAGAAGCTCGGGGGCGTTACCGGGGACGTCTTCGGGTTCCAGAGCGAGGTCGCGGAGGTCCTCTTCCTCATACTGGTGCTGGCGCTAACGAGGATACTGGAGACACGGCAGTTCATATAACCTTTAAAATTTGGAGAGCCTTAAAATGGAAGCAACGAGACTCTATCTAATACGCCACGGGCAGGTAGTAAACCACCATGAGCTCCGTTATAACGGCCACTTCGACGTAGATATAACCGAAAAGGGCGTCGCCCAGATGGAGGCGCTTTCCGGGTACCTGAGGAAAGTTTCGATAAAGGCCATGTATTCGAGCGACCTCCAGAGGGCGTTTAAGGGCGCTGAGATAATCGGCGCCGGGCTCGACATAAGGCCCGTCAAGGTGCACGCGCTGAAGGAGCTCCACCTCGGGAGGTGGGAGGGGCTTACAAGGAAAGAGGCCGTGGAGAGGTTCCCGGAAGAGGCGCACTTCACGTTCAGGAACCTCGCCACCAGCAAGGTCAAGGGCGGGGAGAGCCTTAGAGAGCTTACGGAAAGGGTCATGCCGGCGATAAACGGAATCATAGCGAACCACAGGGGCGAAGCGGTCTGCACAGTGGCCCACGGCGGGGTCAACAGGGTCATCCTCTGCGACGCCATGGGGCTTCCCATCGAGAACTTCTTCAGGATAGAGCAGGACTACGGGTGCCTCAACATCATCGACTACTTCGATGACGGCGTTAAGGTCGTAAAACTCCTTAACGGCGGGCCTAACCAGGAGATGAGCGTAACCGAATTGTATTAGCAGGCTGCTGAAAAAGTCCATCTGCTTCGAAGGCTACGTCGCTCGTCATTGCGGCGTACATACAAAGTACGCCTCAAACCGCGCCTCTCGACGCCTCGCATCTGGAGCTTTTTGAGCAGTCTGAACAAATTCCGGGTTTTTCAGCAATCTGTTAGATGGAAAATAAGAGAACTCCTTCAGCATTCGTCGTCGCCGGGGCCGCCAGCTCCTCCGGAAAGACCGTTATCACCCTGGGGATCATGGAGGCCCTGAGAAGGAGGGGCCTTGCCGTCCAGCCCTTCAAGGCCGGGCCGGACTTCATAGACCCGGGCCACCACTGCGCGCTCCTCAAGAG
>DAIDBB010000157.1 GCA_027310325.1 bacterium
CTTCGGCAGGATGGAGTACAAGATACAGCTCGGGGTGGCGGCCACGGACTTTACGATGATCAAGGGCGGATCGATACACAAGGCCAACGGCGGCTACCTCATAGTAAACGCCCTCGACATACTCCGGAACATCTTCGTCTACGACTCGATAAAACGTATGATAAAGAACATGGAGGTGAGGATCGAGGACGTATGGGAGCAGTACAGGCTCATATCATCCTCGACCCTCAAGCCCGCCCCTATACCGGTGAACATCAAGCTCGTCCTCATAGGCGAGCCGATGATCTACTACATACTCTTCAACCTCGACAACGAGTACAGGAAGCTTTTCAAGGTAAAGGCAGACTTCGACAACGTCATGCCCAGGAACGGGGACAATGTCCTCAAGTACGCCCACTTCGTGGCCACGCGCTGCCGGGAGGAGAAGCTCCTTCCGTTCGACAGGAGCGGGGTGGCGAGGGTTGCGGAGTACGGGTGCAGGCTCGCGGGCGACCAGGGGAAGCTCTCTACAAGGTTTAACGAGGTAAAAAACCTTATCATCGAATCGAACTACTGGGCGGGCGTTGACGGCCACAGGGTCGTGACCGACGCCCACGTCGAGCGGGCGCTGAAGGAAAAGGTATTGAGGGTCTCGAAGCTGGAGGACAAGCTCCGCGAGTACATAACGGAAGACACCATACTTGTCGATACCGACGGCAAGGCCGCCGGCCAGGTGAACGGCATAGCCGTCCTCGACCCCGGGGACTACGCCTTCGGCAAACCCTCTAGGGTCACGGCGCGGACCTACATGGGGGACTCGGGGGTCGTCAACATCGAACGGGAAGTAAAGATGAGCGGCAGGATCCACAATAAGGCCCTCATGATACTCACCAGCTTCCTCGGGGAGAGGTTCTCAAGGAAGTTCCCGCTCACCTTTTCGGCATCGGTCTGCTTCGAGCAGCTCTACGAGGAGATAGAGGGCGACAGCGCCACCTGCACCGAGACGTGCGCCATACTCTCGAGCCTTTCGGACGTGTCCATCGACCAGGGCCTGGCCGTGACCGGGTCGATGAACCAGAAGGGCGAGGTCCAGCCCATTGGCGGAGTGAACGAGAAGATAGAAGGGTTCTTCGAGGTATGCAAGGCCAAGGGACTTACGGGCAGGCAGGGCGTCATAATACCGAAAAGGAACGTCAAGAACCTGATGCTCAAGAAAGAGGTCATAGACGCGGTTAAAGATGGCAAATTCAGCATATATCCGATAAGCATGGTTGACGAGGGCCTCGAGATACTGACGGGCGCGCCCGTCGGCGAAAGGGACGCCGAGGGGAACTTCCCCGAGGGCACGATAAACTACCTCGCCGAAAAGAAGCTCATGGCGCTGGCGAAGAGCTACAAGGAGTTCGGCCGTCCCGCGGAGAAGAAGGCCCTCAAGCCGGAGGAGAACAAAAAGGAAGCCCTCCCGGAGAAGAAAGACGCCCCTC
>DAIDBB010000168.1 GCA_027310325.1 bacterium
CATCTGTGGGATTTGAAATTCCATTTTCTCCATCTTACCCCACCCCGATCATTGCTCAATCTGGTTTACCGTGACGTCGGCCATGGCAATGAGGACATAAGCGGGATTAAGCCTGGTCTCGGCTATCCGTCTGGCGTTTAGGAGGAAAGTCTTTTTCCCGACCACGGGAAACTCATGAGAGACCCTGAACCCCTCGACCACGGTATTTTCGGGGATTATGTCCTCGAGAAGCCTCCTGAGCTCTGGTATGTCCCACATCCTGTCCCTGATCTCGTAGACGAGCCTGCCTTCGGTCTCGGCCGGAATGGCGGAAAATGACCTGTAAAACGACCTGTTCGCCGAGACTACGCGCAAGTCCCTGTCAACTATCAGAAGAGACTCTATGATGGTATCAAAGATCGACGTCAGGAACTCCTTGGCTCCCACGGCCTCCTCTTCGCACCGTTTTATCTCGGTTATGTCCACGAAGGTCATCACGATCCCGTCTATGACGTTTTCAGTGGTCCGGTAGGGAAGCACCCGCAGAGAATAGCATTTTCCGTCAGCGGTTCTAAGCTCCACTTCCTGGGGGATGAGGGTGTCGAGGACCTTCCTTGCCACTTCCGACACGGGGCCGTCGACGATCGCGGAGGTTATGTCGCTGACGGGCCTCCCGGCGTCGGCGGACCTCAGGTTGAATATGCGGGTCGCGGTGGGGGTGAACCGCTTTATGCAGAGCTTGTCGTCGAGAAATAGCGTCGCCACGTCGGTGGAGGCAAGGAGGTTATTGAGGTCGTCGTTAAGGACCGATAGTTCGTTCACCTTGCTCTCCAGCTCGGAATTTACGGTATTCAGCTCTTCGTTCGTAGACTGGAGCTCTTCGTTCGCCGTCTCGAGCTCCTCGTTCGTCGACTGGAGTTCCTCGTTGGTAGACTGCATCTCCTCGTTGGCGGACTTAAGCTCCTCGTTCGAGGTCTCCAATTCCTCTATGGTCGTCTGGAGATACTCGCGGGTGGAGCCGAGCTCGGTTTCAAGCGCGGCTATCCTCGGGTCCTCGGCCGCTTTTCTGCCCTTCGCCTTCGCCTTAGCCTTTTTTTTCGGGGCCTCTTTTTCACCGGCCTTTTTCTCTTCGAATACCACCATCATAAGGTCTTCTCCCGGCGCGATGACGGGCCTTACAGATAGTTTGACCGTCGGGTGCGAACCGTTCGTTTTGAGCTCTATCTCATCGATTACGACCGGCTTCTTAAGCTTTAGCGTCCTGTGCAGGGCAATGGAAATGTGGCGCCTGAGGTCCTCATGGGCCATCTTGAGCAGGTTGAAGCTCGGCTCCCCGGACGGCGGAGAGAGGTACTTATCGGTATGCCCGTGAAAATAGATTATCTCAAAACGATGGTTCACGAGGACGCCGGGGGGCGAGTAACTGTCGAGGAGGAACTTCTCCGCGATCTCGCGTATGTCCGAGGTCTTCATGGCCCTAGGCGCCGCGGCCTCCCTGGCCTGCGCGGCTCCGGCTTCCGTAAAGGCAAAGTCCGTGAGCGACCTCCTTTCAAGAAATGCCGGCTTGCTCCTGTATATCTTCCACTTCATGTCGACGGGCGTAAAGAGGTCGCTGAATCCGCCTATGGTCTCGGACGAGCCGAGAAATAGTATCCCGTCCCTGTTGAGCGAGTAATGGAAAAGCGGTATGATCTTTTTCTGGAGCGTCGAGTTCAGGTAGATGAGGACGTTCCGGCAGCAGATCATGTCGAGCTTGGTGAACGGCGGGTCCTATATGAGGC
>DAIDBB010000187.1 GCA_027310325.1 bacterium
ACCTCATACAGGCCCAGCTGAACCAGTCGCAGAAGATGGAGGCCATCGGGAGGCTCGCCGGAGGCATAGCCCATGACTTCAACAACATATTGACCGCGGTCCGCGGCAACGCGGAGCTTGCCCTCGAGATGGTCGACAAGACGAACCCCGTGCACGCGAGGCTGAACGAGATAGTGCTTTCGGTACTGCATGCTTCCAAGCTCACAAAGAAACTCCTCCTTTTCGGCAAAGGGCGTCATTTCGAGCTCCGCCCCCTCAATATAAATAGCGTCATAGAGAACCTGCTGGTGATGATAAGCCGTATTATAGGCGACGACATAGTCATATCGAGGGAATTCGCCCCTGACCTGTGGACCGTGCGGGCGGATGAAGGGAACATCGAACAGGTGGCGATGAACCTTGCGGTAAACGCCAGTGACGCCATGCCCGATGGCGGCACCCTCACGATAACTACCGAAAACGTCAGGCTTGACGAACATGACTGTGTGGCGATCCCCGGCGCCCAGCCCGGCAACTTCGTGAGACTGACGGTCAGGGACACCGGTTCCGGGATGGATAAGGACGTGATTCAGCATATCTTCGAGCCTTTTTTTACGACCAAGGAGCTCGGCAAAGGAACCGGGTTCGGGCTTGCCGTGGTGTACGGGATAATACGCCAGCATAACGGGTGCATAAAGGTCGAAAGCGCGCCGGGCCGCGGCACGGAGTTCGATATATTTGTCCCTGCCGTAATGGCGGAGCTGAAAGAAGAAGAGGCCGCCGTTAAAGCGCCGGCGCCGATACCACACGGCAGGGGGGAAAGGGTCTTGCTCGTAGAAGATGAAAACCTCGTCAGGGACTTCGCCCGCATGGCCCTGAGCGAAAACGGTTACACGGTATACGAGGCCGCCAACGCAAAGGAGGCCGTCCTCATATTCGACAGGGAAAAGGGAAGGTTCGATCTTGTCTTCAGCGATCTGGTGCTGGCCGACCAGAGCGGGCTTCAGCTCGCGGACTATTTTATTTTGAGGAATCCCGAGCTTGCCGTACTCATAACCAGCAGCTACGCGGAGGCCGCCGTCCAGCGCGAGGCGATATCCCAGAGAGGGTTCGGGTTCCTTCCCAAGCCATACTCGCTCGCCGATGTCGTTTCGGCCGTTAAGGGTTCCATAGAACGAAAAAAGACAAAACCGTAAGAGCCGCCTAAACAAACCCGTCCCCGCGCCCGGCACCTTAAAAAGATATTTTTTTTTCCTTCTCCGTATGTTATTTTCTATTTTCCGCGAAGTTTAAATATCGAAGGAGTAAATCCTAGAGATGGACTATAAAGCTACCCTCAACCTTCCGAGGACGGATTTCCAGATGAAGGCCGAGCTCCAGAAAAAAGAGCCTGAAATGCTCAAGGTCTGGGAAGACTCCGGGCTTTACGAAAAGATAATGGCCGGGGGCGCGGGTAGACCCAAGTACACCCTCCACGACGGCCCCCCCTATGCCAACGGCAATATACACATAGGGCACGCCCTGAATAAGATATTGAAGGATTTTATCGTAAAGAGTAGATTCATGGCCGGGTATTCGACCGACTATGTGCCCGGCTGGGACTGCCACGGGCTTCCTATCGAACTCCAGGTCGAAAAGGAGCTCGGCCAGAAAAAGCAGGACCTGACGAAAGTCGAAATAAGGAAGAGGTGCCGGGCCTACGCCGAGAAGTTCGTCAATATCCAGAGGGAGGACTTCAAGAGGCTGGGGGTCTTCGGCCAGTGGGACAAACCCTACCTTACGATGAACTTCGGGTACCAGGCTTCGATACTGCGCGAGCTTGGAAGGTTCGCGGCCAATAAACTCGTCTACAAGGGAAAGAAACCGGTGCACTGGTGTTATTCGTGCAGGACCGCGCTCGCCGAGGCCGAGGTCGAGTATTACGACAAGACATCGCCTTCGGTATACGTGAAGTTCGGCGTGGACCCGTTGGCGCTCGAAAAGAGGCTTCCAGGACTCAAGCTCGGCGGAAAACCGGCCTTCATGGTCATCTGGACCACCACCCCGTGGACCCTGCCGGCGAACCTTGCGATAGCCGTTCATCCGGACTTCGATTATTCCATCGTGGAGGGGGAGAAGGAGGCGTATATAGTCTCCACGCACCTCCTTGCCGAAGGGCTCGGGAAGAAACTCGGCTGGGACCCGTCCGTCTTCAGGACCGTAAGGAAGTTCCGTTACAGCGAGATAGAGGGGCTTAAGGCCAGGCACCCTTTTATCGACAGGGACTCCATCGTCGTCCCCGGAGAGCACGTTACGCTCGAGGCCGGCACGGGGTGCGTCCATATAGCCTCCGGGCACGGGGGTGATTATTATGATCTCGGGCTTAAATGGGGCCTTGACATATACACCCCGGTAGATGCCGGAGGGACGTTCACGAAGGAGGTCCCGGAGTTCGAGGGGCAGTTCGTTTTCAAGGCCAACGCCGGGATAATAGAGCTTCTTAGGAGTAAGGGGGCGCTCCTTCTTAAAGAGGACATAACGCACTCGTACCCGCACTGCTGGAGATGCAAATCCCCGATCATATTCCGGGCGACGGAGCAGTGGTTCGCGTCGATGGAGGCCGGGGACCTGAGGAAAAAGGCGCTCGCGGCCATTGACGGAAAAGTCAGGTGGATCCCGTCCTGGGGCAGGGACAGGATCTATAACATGGTCCTTAACAGGCCCGACTGGTGCATTTCAAGGCAGCGGGCCTGGGGCGTGCCGATACCGGCCCTTCACTGCGTCTCGTGCGGGAGGTCGTTCCTCGACGAAGCCGTAATCGCTAAACTCGCCGACGCCGTCGAGAAGGAAGGGGCCGATATCTGGTTTGAAAAGAAGCCCGGCGAGCTTCTGCCGGAAGGGGTCAAATGCCCGGACTGCGGCGGCGGCAGACTGGAAAAAGAGGAGGATATCCTCGATGTATGGTTCGACTCCGGTGTTAGCTACGCGGCCGTTCTTGAGAAGAGGAGTAACCTCAAGTTCCCTGCGGACCTATACCTTGAGGGAAGCGACCAGCACAGGGGCTGGTTCCATTCCTCGCTCCTCGCATCCATCGGGACGAGGGAAGTCCCGCCTTACGAGGCGGTCCTTACGCACGGTTTTGTGGTCGACGGGGAAGGGCGCAAGATGAGCAAATCCATCGGAAACGTCATAGCCCCCCAGTCCGTTATAAGTAAGTACGGGGCCGAGGTCCTGCGCCTTTGGGTCGCCGCCGAGGACTACCGGGAGGACGTGCGCATCTCGGAAGAGATACTGAAGAGGCTTTCGGAATCGTACCGGAGGATAAGGAACACCTTCAGGTACATCCTCGGGAACCTCTATGACTTCGACCCCGAGAGGGACTCCGTCCCGTATAAAGACCTTGAAGAGCTCGATAGATTGACACTCCACAGGCTCATGAAATTGACGGAAAAGATACGCGCCTCCTACGACACGTTCGAGTTCCATACGATATACCATTCCGTGCACAACTTCTGCACCGTGGACCTGAGCGCGTTCTATCTCGATATCCTCAAAGACAGGCTCTATACGTATAGCTCCAAATCGACAGGAAGGCGCGCCGCCCAGACTACAGTCTATAACGTCCTTGACTGCCTCGTGAGGCTTCTTGCGCCGGTGCTCGTCTTTACGACCGATGAGGCATGGTCTTTTATGCCCGGCAAAAGGACCGGAAGCATACACCTCGCCTCGATGCCGGATGTAAATGAGGGCTGGCTTGATGAAGGGCTTGAAAGAAAATGGGACGCCATCCTCTCCGTGAAAGCGGAGGCGTCAAAGGCGCTTGAGACGGCCAGGCAGCAAAAGGTAATAGGGCATCCCCTCGACGCGGTGGTGACAATTTTCCCTACGAAAGAGCTTGAAGGGCTTCTTAAGGAAGAGGAGAAGGCGCTGGAGGAAGTGCTTATCGTCTCCGGCCTCAAGGTCTCCGCGCAAGTCAACGCGCCCGCCGGGGGCGTCCTCTTCGAATCTAAAGAGGTTCCGGGGCTCAAGATAACGGTCGAGGCCGCGGGCGGCGGCAAATGCGAAAGATGCTGGCACTTCAGCCCCTTCGTCGGCAAGAGCGCCGAGCACCCGACTATTTGCGACAGATGCGTGGAGGCGTTGAAATAAAAAAGAAGCTTGAGATACTCGCGGCCACCGCCGTCACGCTCGTCATATTGGACCAGGCGACCAAGTACCTCGTCACCTCGAGATTACGCCTTAACGAGGTCATAGAGGTGGTCCCCGGTCTATTTAATATCGTCCTCTTCAGGAACCCCGGGGCGGCCTTCAGCGCATTCAGTGCGGGCGGCCTTTTCCGCACCCTATTTCTTATAGCGGTGTCGGTAGCGGCGCTTGTCATAATAGCCGTCCTTATAAGGCAATCGAAAGACGCTCTCATGACCTTTGTCCTCTCGATGATAGCGGGAGGGGCGGTGGGGAACCTTATCGACAGGGTCAGGTACGGCTCGGTCATTGATTTTATCGATTTTTACGTCGGCAGCTACCACTGGCCGGCCTTTAACGTGGCGGATTCGGCCATAACGGTCGGCGTTATACTGGCGATAGTCTCCTATTACTTCAGGCGCCCTTGACCGTCATGGACGCGTCTAGTCGAGCCCGATCTTCTTTTTTTCCGACTCGATAAAGCTTTTTAGGGCATCGCGGTCCTCATCGGTCGCGGATAAAAACATTATGCCGTACCCGCCGAAAATGGTCTTGCTCGAGACCTCGTCGGTAGACCACCGCACCGTCCCCTTGATGTCAAAGACCCTTGCCATACCCGGCAGGGAGAACTTCAGTTCCAGCACCGCGCCGGTAAGCATCAGGGACTTTGTATGAAGGAATGCGCCCGTCTCGCTTATGTTAAGCAAAAAACCGGTTCTTTTCGCGTCACCCAGGGTGAAATCGACCGGCACGGACACCGGCACCCTCTCTCTGGGCCCGGCCCCTTTTGAAGCCTTTTCTGGAAAAAGGGCCGCATTGACTCTGAAAATGATCTGCTCCGGGCTGTATCCCTTTGTCATGAGCCCGGCCGCGCCGAGGTCCTTGAGCTCCCCAAGCACCTGGCCGGGCTCGTAGATGCCCGTTATGGCGAGGACCGGGAACCTTCCCTTGAGCCCGTTTTCGCTTATCCACTTTCACACGCCGAAGCCGTCTATTTCGGGCAACTGGAGGTCGAGCATGAGAAGGTCTACGCCGCCGGGGTCTATCTTGAGCTCCGAGATGACCTCGCGGCCGTCCTTTGCGAACCTGACCCTGTGTCCGGCCTCGACAAGTATGTCGCTCAGTTTGGTCCTGAAAAAGAGGCTGTCATCCGCGACCATGATATTTTTCGAATTCTTCGTTATCATCGGCAGTTACCCCCCGCGCAGTATTTTAAGGCACCCGGCCAGTGGAAAGCCGCGTCCAGGGTGAATGATGATTTGATCGGGAAAGCTTCTTAAGTTGAACTTTCGAAGGGCGGTTTTTAAAGAACGCGGACATGGCCGAAAAGGTCTTTGACCTCCCCGCTTATTAGATTATAACAGCATAAAGGATAATCTCAAGCCTCGGCCTCGGCTTTTTTAGGCAACTCCCATGTCGCGTAGTCGCACTTGGGATACCTGGAACAGCTGTAGAAGACCCTCCCGCGTTTTGTACGGCGCTCAACGAGCATGCCGCCGTCATCGTTGGGGCATGGTATGCCGGTAGTAAGCGGAAGCGTCGTTTTGCAGTCGGGATAGTCCGAACAGGCGAGGAACCTGCCGAACCTGCCGCTCTTTACGACCATGGGCTTGCCGCATTTGGGGCACGCGGTCTCCGTCATCTCCTCGACCCTCTCGACGGGCACCACCCTGCCTTCCTCGTTTACAATAAAGTCCTTGGTATTTTTGCATTCAGGGTATCCTGAGCAAGCGAGGAATTTGCCTTTTCTGCCCCACTTTATGACCATCATCTTCCCGCACTTCTCGCATGCGATGTCGGTGGGCGTCTCCTCGGCCTTGACGTTTTTCATGTCTTTCTTGGCCTTCTCAAGGCTTTCCTTGAAAGGGCCGTAGAACTCCTTCATGGTGTTCCGCCACTGCATCTTGCCTTCCTCTATCATGTCGAGTTCTTCTTCCATGTGGGCCGTAAAAGCGACGTCAAGGATCTCGGGGAAGCTCTGAATAAGAAGGTCGGTGACCATGAACCCTAGCTCCGTCGGCTTCAACTGGTTCTTTTCCTTCTGCACGTATTCCCTTTCCTGTATGGTCGAGAGTATAGTGGCGTAGGTCGAGGGCCTGCCGATGCCTTTTTCCTCGAGCTCCTTTACAAGCGATGCCTCGGTATACCTCGGGGGAGGCTGTGTGAAATGCTGCGACGGCGTGAGCCCCGCCAATTTCAGCATATCTTCCTTTTTTAGCGGCGGGAGCTTTTCCTCTTTTTCCTCCTCGACGTCGACGCCCTCGACGTAGACGGCCATGAAACCCTGGAACTTTACCGTGGAGCCGGAGGCGTTGAATGTGTAGTTCTTCGCCGCTATCTGGGCCCGTGTCTGGTCTATGAGGGCCGGGCTCATCTGGCAGGCAATGAACCTGTTCCATATGAGCTGATAGAGCTTCCACTGGTCCTTCGAGAGGTATTTTTTTACCGACTCCGGAGGGTACTTGAAATATGTCGGGCGTATCGCCTCGTGGGCGTCCTGCGTCTTCTTCTTGCTCTTGTAAATGTTGGGCTTGCCCGGCAGATAATCGGCGCCCCATTTCCCCTTTATGAAGGCCCGCGCAGCCTCTATCGCCTCGTTCGATATCCTGGTTGAGTCGGTCCTCATGTAGGATATGAGCCCCACGGGGCCTTCCTCGCCTATATCGACTCCCTCGTAGAGCTGCTGAGCGAGCATCATCGTTTTTTTCGCCGAGAAGCCGAGCTTCCTTGAAGCTTCCTGCTGGAGTTTGCTTGTGGTAAAGGGCGCCGTCGGGTTCCTCTTTACCTCTTTCGTCTCGACTTCGGATACCCTGAACTCGGCGTCCTTGAGCTCCGTCAGGACTTCTTTAGTCTCTTTTTCGTTATTTAGCTCGATCTTCCTGCCGTCTTTTTTGGCGAGCTTTGCGCTGAACCCCGGCTCTCCGCCGCGTCCCTCGAACTCGGCGGTTATCGACCAGTATTCCTTCGGGACGAACGCCTGTATCTCCCTTTCCCTGTCGCATATGAGCCTTACGGCAACGGACTGGACCCTGCCGGCGCTGAGCCCCCTTCTTACCTTGTCCCAGAGTATCGGGCTTACCTGATACCCCACGAGCCGGTCGAGCACGCGCCTGGCCTGCTGTGCGTCGACCTTGTGCTCGTCAAGGACCGTCGGATGCTCTATCGCCTCCCTTACGGCCTTCTCGGTGATCTCGTTAAAGAGGACCCTCAAGCTCTTCTCCCTTTTCTTGTCGACCTCCTCGGCTATATGCCAGGCTATGGCCTCTCCCTCGCGGTCGGGGTCGGGCGCGAGGTATATCCGGTCGGCTTTCTTGCCCGCCTGCTTCAATTCCTTAATGGTATTGGATTTTCCCTTTATTATCTCGTAGTGGGGCTCGAATTCTTTTTCGATGTCGACCCCGAGTTTGCTCTTCGGAAGGTCCTTTATGTGCCCGACCGAGGCCAGGACCGTGTAGTCCTTTCCCAGGAACTTGTTTATCGTCCGCGCCTTGGCGGGCGATTCGACTATGACCAGTGATTTTCCCATACTCGGCTGTTTTTCCTTTGGAATTTGATCTGCGTCGTGCCCCGTTTTTTCCTTAAAGATATGTCTTTTTAAGCCCTGTATAGGCGGGCGCGCCTGCAAACAGGGGAAGTATAACACAAATCTTTTGGGTCTGCCTTTGGGGCCGTCAATAAGAAATCCTAAAACCTCCTCAAAAACATCTTTCCCGGATGTTGTCCTACAAACCCATTGAGCTCCATCTCCAAAAGCGCGGCCGAGGCGCGAGCGGCGCTCAGCCCGGTTTTTTCTATAAGCCTGTCTATGTGTATAGGCCCGTCTTCAAGGGCCCGCCAGACGAGCGATTCGTCTTCCCCGAGGTCGGGGGTGCGTCCCTTTTCCACGCGCTGAGAGCATTCAAGCGAAAGCGCGTTCAGGACGTCCTCGGCGTTTTCAACGAGAAAAGCGCCGTCTTTAATGAGCTTGTTTGTGCCGGAGCTTTTGAGCGAAGAGGCCTGACCGGGGCAGGCAAGCACCTCCCTGTTGTAATCAAGGGCGAACTGCGCCGTCATCAGGGACCCGCTCTTTAAAGGGGCCTCTATGACCAGGGTGGCCCTCGTCATCCCGCCTATGATCCTGTTCCGCTGCGGGAAGGTATAAGCCGCGGGGGGGGTTGACATGGGAAATTCGGATATGACGAGCCCTTTTTTCACTATTTCGTCGTACAGGCGTTTGTTTTCCCTTGGGTACACGATGTCAACGCCTGTCCCCAATACAGCTACCGTAAGCCCTCCCGATGAGAGCGCCCCCTTGTGGGCGGCCATATCGCATCCCCTGGCCATTCCGCTTACGACAACGACGCCCATGGCCGCGAGGTCCCTCGATATGGTCTCGGCCATCCTGAGTCCGTAATGTGTCGGGTGTCTGGTGCCCACAACGGCCACGGCCGTCAGCTTGTCGTCATACATCTCCCCAAGCGCGTAAAGGAGGCACGGGGGATCGTCGATCTCTTTAAGGAGCTGCGGATATCCTGGGTCGTTATAGGTTATGACCTTTGCCCCGCTATCGCCTATGAGCCGTAGTTCCTTTTCCACCCAGTCCCAGTCGCTGAATTCCCTCAGGTTCTTCGAGAAAGCGGGCGGATGGCTTTCCGGCGCAATCTTGCCCTGGGCGAATATCTCTTCAGCCTCGCTGAATTCGTTAAGCAGGCCTTTGAGGAGAGGGCCCGGGCCCTTGACCCTCGTCAACGCGAGCCAGTATTTGAGCCTTTTCTCATTCATGAGTCTGACATTTTCCAGTGTTTCAATAAACAGGGGATGGCGAATCTCGCCATCCCCTGTTCTTTTTCTTATGACCGGACTTTACTGCTCTTTATTTGGAGGAGGCTTCCTTCGCGGCCGGGAC
>DAIDBB010000188.1 GCA_027310325.1 bacterium
CTGCTCAATTGACAGCTATCATATTAAAAATTTAGATGTTATATCTTTACTTGCAATCCCTCTCATAGCCATCACCTCTTCTGAGCTTCCACACGAGGCATTAGAGCAATCTGGATCTGACCTCCCTGTTAATAAGTTCAAGCGCCCCATCCAGAGCAGTATCTCCATAAAGTACTTTGTAATCACCAGTTTCGGCGCCCTCCTTTACTCCTTCGCTAACCGTGGAATCCATAACCCTTACACCCTTGGCATATACTACGGCTGGCACATCCTCTATCCCGTAGCGTCTAAAGAGCAAGGGGTCTATAAGGATCGGGGCGCGGTATACCTCGCATTTATCGGCATAGCAGTTTTCATCCTTGAAGAGCACCCTCCTAAGGAATTCAAGCGTCGGCCTTACTTTCGTCATCCCGCCTACGAACCCGCGCATGACCATAGATATCCGTGGTTGCCTTAGATCATCAAGAACTCTTGCGTAGTTCCGCAGAGTATTTTTCGGCACCGATGAGGACACGAATATGTAAATCCTTTCATCTTCTTTAAAAATAGAGGTTCCCGAAAAATGGGTGTCATCGGCCATACCCGGTCTTTTCTCCGAGACTACGTCCGCCGGATCCATGCCGTAATATCCTTTTTCAATAAGCTTCAATTTTTCCTTTTCCACCCTTTCATTGATATTACCTGGAATAGCTTGCTTCGCCTTTTCCAGCATTTCCGGGTCGATACTCATGGGTATTCTCTTTAAAAGGCCCTCGTATTC
This sequence comes from bacterium, assembly GCA_027310325.1. Lineage (GTDB taxonomy): Bacteria > Desulfobacterota > GWC2-55-46 > GWC2-55-46 > GWC2-55-46 > JAKAIQ01. The sequence goes on from DAIDBB010000188.1 coordinate 761, forward strand.
TTCCGTATTGATTTGTATATCGTCGATAGAGAAGTTCTCAGGCTCCGAAGCATGGGCAAATAGGGGCAGGCACGTTAAAACGAAAAACAAACCATTTATGATGACGGCAGTGGAATATCTCAGGGTTTTCTTCACCATATAGCCTATCCTTTTTTGTAGCAGTATCCATGGAAGTCAGAACGCGCAGCAGTTCCTTCTCCTGTAAAGCGTCCACACGAAGTTGCCGCCTCCGACCGGAGGATTTTTGAGCGAGCTCCATAAAAGCCCGCTCCGCCCTATGG
>DAIDBB010000192.1 GCA_027310325.1 bacterium
GTCCCTTGACAGGGGGTTTACGTACCAGAGGGCAGGAGGTCGGATCGAGGCAATAAACCTCATGCTGGTGCCGTCTTTTTTTACTGACGAGCAGACCGCGTATCTGAAAGAAGTCTCGCTTTCCATAAAAAGGGGGATAGAGACCGTATTCAGGGCATGGTTCAGGGACGACGATGTCGCGAGAATGCTCCCCATGGACGAGGAAGAAGGCGGCTGGATAAAGGCCTTGCGAAAGAAGCCGGCTCCTGACGACGAACCGATGTGGTTCAGGCTCGATTCCCACCTCCATATGAAAAAGGCCGGGTGGAAGGACAGCATCTCATTTTTTGAAATAAACTCCTGCGCCGTTGGCGGCATACATTACAGTCCGGTCGCCGATTTTCTTTTTTTAGAAACCATCCTGCCGTCTTTAAGAAGCCACCTGCATGAACTTTCGGAGATAAGAAAGGGCCCGGACCTGAGGGATCTTCTTCTGGGGCTCATTTCACGACACGCCGGGGCAATAGGGCGGAAGACCCTTAATATCGTATTTGCCGAGGATATGACCCTTAACGAAGGCATAACGGAAGGCCCTTATATAGTCGATTACCTCAAAGGGAGGGGTGTGCATATTACACTTGCAGACCCAAGGGAACTGTACGTAAAAGACGGCGAGGTCTTCATCAGGGAGGCGGTGGTAGATGTTGTCTACAGGAATTTCGAGCTCAGGGACATCATTGCTATGGAGAAAAACGGTGACGATGTATCAGGCGTCAAGCGGGCTTTTCTCAATAACCAGGTCGTTTCCTCGCTATGCGGCGAATTCGACCATAAGAGCATGTGGGAGGCGTTGACTTCGGCTAAGCTTGAGAGATACTTTTCCGCTGAGGACTCCGCTGTCTTCAGAAAGCATCTCCTTTGGACAAGGGTCGTAAGAGAATGTAATACGTTTGGCCCAACGGGCTCAAATGTGGATCTAATCCCTTTCGCCGTCAGGAACAAGGATTCCCTGGTTTTAAAGCCTAACCGCCAGTGCGGAGGATACGGGGTTACAATCGGAAGGGATACCCTGCGTGGCGAATGGGAGTCGATGCTGGATACCGCCCTTAAGGAAGCGGGGAGTTGGGTATTGCAGGAGTACGGCGCGCCGGAAGAGTACGTATTTCCGCTCTTCGAAGACAGGACCCTCAAGTTTGAAAAACACAATATCGTTTACGGACTTTCGGCCACCGTTGAGGGCGCGGGGATCCTTGGGAGGGTCTCAAGAGAAGGTGTCGTCAACGTGGCGCGCCGGGGCGGGCTGATGCCGGTGCTTCGAATATGAGTTGAGAGGGGATGGGCGGTTTTTGCTAAAATGAGCTTAAGTAAAAGGGGATTCGTTTGAAGGCTCTGCTTCATTCAGTGATCGATTACATAAAGAAAAAGGGCGTCGACTACGGCGACTTGAGGTTCGAGCGGATAACGGGCGAGTCGATTCAGGTAAGGGACGGCATCATAGAGACTTTTTCAGCTGGCGAATCGGTCGGGATCGGCATAAGGATATTGAACAAAGGCGCTTGGGGGTTCTCGTCGAGCCGGGCCGCGAGCGCGGAAGACGTGATAAAGACTGCCGATGAGGCGATTTCGATCTCAGCGGCGTTTTCCGCCGTAAATCCAAAAAAGGTCAGGCTCTCCGAAAGGGAGCCGTTTGTCGATACGTATATGACGCGTTACGAGATAGACCCTTTTTCGATATCACCCGAGGAGAAGATAGGCCGCCTCTCGGAGATAACCTCCGCGGCACTCAAGATAAGGAAGATCGCCATATGCGACGCGTTCATGGAATTCACGAGGACCGATAAGGAGTTCCTGAGTACCGACGGGGCCGATATATCACAGTCCATATTGACGAGCGGATGCGGTTATTATGTTATCGCCGAGGAAGGGGCGCAAGCGCAGAAAAGGTCCTACCCTGACGCGCATCATGGACTTTTCGCCACCAAAGGTTTTGAGATATTTGACGAGCTCGGGATGAAAGAATCCGTGGAGAAGGTCGCTGAGGAGGCACGGATGCTGCTTAAAGCCAGGGAATGCCCGGGTAAGACCACGGACGTCATCCTGGACGGGGCGCAGCTGGCTCTGCAGATACACGAATCATGCGGACACCCGGCCGAGCTTGACAGGGCCCTCGGCTCTGAAATTAGTTTAGCGGGAGGGAGTTTCCTGACGCCGGATAAGCGCGGGAGCTTCAGGTACGGATCGAAAGACGTTAATATATTCGCCGACCCCACGCTGGCCGGAGGGGCAGGGAGCTACAGGTACGACGATGAGGGGGTAAGGGCGCGAAGGGTCGACCTCGTAAAGGACGGGATATTCCAGAACTACCTCACCTCGCGCGAAAGCGCCGCTGTCATAGGCGAGGAAAGCAACGGAAGCATGAGGGCCGACGGCTGGAGCGGTACGCCACTAATCAGGATGAGCAACATCTGCCTTGAACCGGGGGATGCGAGCATCGAGGAACTGATAGCCGACACGAAGGACGGCATAATGCTCTCGACGAACAGGAGCTGGTCGATAGATGATCTTCGCCTAAACTTCCAGTTCGGCACCGAGATAGCCTACGAGATAAAAAAAGGGAGGATCACCCAGGTCTTCAAAAATCCGGTGTACTTCGGGATAACGCCGGGATTCTGGGGCTCATGCGACGGGGTCAGTGACAAGAAAAGCTGGCGTCTGTGGGGGCTAAATAGCTGCGCTAAGGGCGAGCCTCTTCAGGTCGCAAGCGTAGGCCACGGGGCGTCTCCAGCCAGGTTCAGGAACGTATCGGTTGGGGTACTGAGGCGATAGCATGGAATTACTGCGGGAAAAAATGTTCGAGATGTGCGGGAACATCCTTAAGCAGGGTGAAGCTGACAGCATTGACGTTGTGGTCGACCATGCCATGTCCAACGTCATACGTTTTGCCGGCTTCGTATTCCATCAGGGGGTCACTGAATCGGACTGCAAGGTATACATAAGGGTGATAGTCGGTAAAAAGGTAGGCGTAGCCTCGACAAATAAATTAAAAGCGGAGGACCTTAAGAATTGCCTGGGGAAGGCCCTCGATATAGCCGGGCATATAAAGGAGGAGCCCTTTCATCTCTCCCTGCCGGCCGGGCCCCTTCCTTACAACGACATGAATTCTTATTTCGAACCGACCGCATCGATGACGGGCGATGAAAAAGTAGCGATACTCTCCAGGGGCTTTAAGGACGCTAAAGCTTCCGGGGTAACGCAGTCCGGTGCCTTTACAACTACCACGGGGGAACTCGCGGTATTAAACTCAAAAGGGATTAGGGCCTATCATCCGTATACGGCTTCGTTCTTAAGCGTAGTCAGCACAAGAGATGACGGTTCGGGGCTGAAGACCGCTCTCAGCAAGGATGTATCTAATATAGATGCTGCCGGGTTGATGAGCGAATCCGCCGAGCGGTGCATAATGGCCTCCTCGCCAAAGGCCCTGGAGCCCGGCGCCTACAGGGTCATTCTCGAACCCCCGGCGGTCGCCGAGCTCGTCCAGTGGCTATCCTACATAGGGCTCGGCGCCAAAAGCTTTCAGGAGGGGACCAGTTTCTTAAGCGGAAGACTCGGTGAATCGGTCACGGGTGACTACGTTACCATCTATGACGACGGCCTGAATCCGCTTGGCATGTCAGTTCCATTCGACATGGAGGGTGTACCCAAGAAAAAGCTGATGCTTATAGAAAAAGGTGTGGCGTGCGGGGTTGCTTACGACAGCTTCACCGCGGCCCTTGAAGGAAAAAGGACAACAGGGCATTCGTCATTTCCAGAGGACGCCGAAGGGCCGCTCCCCGGCCACATATTCATGGAGAGTGGAGATATAAAGGCATCCGAAATGATCGAAATGCTTGACAGGGGTATCCTTGTAAAGTCCTTTCATTACGTAAACGGGCTCATTAACCCCAGGGACAGCGTCATGACCGGCATGACGCGTCACGGGACATTTTTCGTCGATAAGGGCAGGATAAAACACCCGGTACACTCCCTGAGGTTCACTGAAAACGTCATGAAGGCCTTTGAAAAGATACGCGGCATTTCCGGGGAAGTAGAGGTCTTTCCGAACCAGGGTTTTTCGTTAAGTTCCGTTACCGCGCCATATATTCTTATCGACGGGTTCAATTTTACGAGTTAAGATGTTACTTTAACATATCTTTGTAATAGTCGATTTTCCAAGATTAATCATTCAAATCATTTTTGATGGTCTTTAGCAAAGGCCTCATAAAAATCGAGGGATTCCGGATTAATAATGGAGTCCCTGTTCGTTACTGGCCTATTGTGTATAATGTTAAAGACTGCGCTTTCGACCTTCTTCATGCTGAAGGTATAAGGGATATCCGGGGTCTCGATTATAAGCTCGGGAACGTGCCTGGGAGACGCTCCGTCCCGTAGCGCCCTTTTTACGCGGTCTTTAAGGTCATCCGTAAGCCTGTATCCCTTCGCGAGCTTTACGAAGAGTATGACGCGCTCTTCTCCTGACAGCACCTGCCCCACGACCACGCTGTCGGCAATTTCCGCGAAGCGTTCCACAATGTTATATATCTCAGCAGAGCCTATGCGCACCCCGGAAGGTTTTAACGTGAAGTCAGAGCGTCCCAAAAAGGTTATCCCGCCCGTGTCGCCGTGTATCACGATCCAGTCTCCGTGCCGCCAGACGCCTGGATAATAACTGAAATACGCCTCTTTGTATTTCCCGCCGTCCGGGTCGTTCCAGAAATATAGCGGCATCGAAGGGGAGGGGGCTTCGCAGACGAGTTCGCCCTGTCCGTCGAGTATTGGATTTCCTTTTTCATCATAGGCGCTTATCTTCATTCCGAGGGCCGGACCCTGGAGTTCTCCGGCGTATACGGGCTGAATCGGTGTACCTATGGCAAAACAGCCGTTAATGTCGGTGCCGCCGGAGATGGAATTGAAATGCAGGTCTTTCTTAATTTCCCTGTATACGTATTCAAACCCTTCGCTCGAAAGGGGCGACCCTGTCTGGGAAATCTCGCGGAGCTTCCCTGGGCCGTGACTTTGAGGCCTCGCCCCAACGGACCTCAAATAATTGATGTAGCTTGCGCTGCACCCGAAGATGGTTATTTCTTCATCCTGAACGAGTCTCCACATCGCGCCCCAGTCCGGATAAACCGGACTGCCGTCATATAATGTTATCCTTGCGCCTACGGCAAGGGAGCTTATGAGCCAATTCCACATCATCCAGCTCGGGCTTGTTATGTATGTGATATTATCCGTTTGCTTGAGGTCGGTATGAATGAGTAGCTCTTTCAGGTGATTAAGAAGGACACCACCTCCCCCCTGCACCATGCACTTCGGTTTGCCGGTCGTGCCGGATGAAAACATGATATATACGGGATGGTCGAAGGGAAACTCTTCAAAGCGGATTTCTCTTATATCCTCGGACGTAAAATCCCCGTAATAAACGGCTTTCGGGATATGACTTATGTCGGGCCTTTCCCTCAAGTTAGGGTAGACTATTACTTTTCTAAGGGACGGTATGCCCGCCGCGACCTCCCCGACCGAGGAAAGGATATCATGAGTCTCGCCCTTGTATACGTAACCGTCCGCCGCGAGTAATATCCTGGGCTCGATCTGGCCGAAGCGGCTCAATACGGCCGTCTGGCCGAGCTCGGTCCCGCAGGATGACCATATGGCTCCGAGGGAAGTTGCGGCAAGCATTGCGACGACCGTCGCTGGTACGTTAGGCATGTAGGCCGCGACCCGGTCTCCCGCCAGTACGCCCGCGTTTCTAAGCGCGTTGGCCAGGCTCGCAACCAACCGGTAGAGTTCAGAGTATGTAATGGTCTCCGCTTTCCCCGCTTCACTTCTGAAGATGATTGCCGGTTGGCAACCCCTAAACTTGAGAAGGTTTTCGGCAAAGTTAAGCCTTGCGCCGGAAAACCACCGCGCTCCCGGAAACTTCTTCAGGTCGTCTACAACGGAATCATATGGAGAGGCCTTTAGTCCAGCGAAGACCCACATTGCAGCCCAGAAATCCGGTATCTTCTCTATCGACCATCTGTAAAGGTCATTATAGGAACCGATCTTAAGGCCATGCCTTTCATTTACATGGCCTATGAAGCCCGTTATGTTAGCCTGTTTTACATATTCTTCGGAGGGCGACCAGAGGGGTTTTCTCATCAATGTCTCCCGAAGGACGAGGACTACGCCGGGACAAAGTATACGTCTGTGGGCTTAAACTTGCAGTTCCTCAAAAAAACGGCTTTTACCTTCATGCCGATCTTTACCTCGTCGGGATCCGCTCCAAAGAGCCTTGCAAGAAATAGGGTATCGACCCCGGCAAACTCGACAAGGATAAGCGTAAAAGGCGTCTCTTTAAGGAAGGCCTCGCCTCCGAAGTGGCATGTTGTAAAGGTGTGGACCTTTCCTTCCAACGGAAGCTCGGTCCAAGCGGTCTTTGCCCCGCACTCCATGCAGTCTCCCCTTGGGGTAGCGTACGTGTAACCGCACGCCGTACAGCGGCTGCCCAGAAGCTTTTTAGCGGCCAGTCCCGCGAAGAAAGGCGAGTCCTGTGCGTAGGAATGGATATAGTCTATCTCGTAATGCTGCTTTACGATAATGGGATCGACGTTAAATAGTACGGTCCCTTCTTCCGTCTCTGGAAGCTTTGCGCCCTTTTTCATCTATGCGCTCTCCATAACTGTAACGGTTATGTAAGTCCCTGTGCCTGCGTGGCTGTGAATGAGCCCTCTTTTCGCGTCCTTTATCTGGAGGGTGTCATTACCGAGATGCTTCTTTATGGTACCCTGCAGCTGCCAGAAGGCGAATACCCCCTGCATAAGGCCGGTTGCCCCGACAGGGTGTCCGCATGCCAGAAGCCCTCCTGAAGGGTTAACCGGTATATTGGCCTTGCTTGCCGCCTTTTTCCTGAATCTAAGGCCATATTCGATATTTGGCATGAACGGATAGCCCATCTCGACGAAGGCGCCTCCTTCCCCGTATCTGCAAAGCCCGAGGTCCTCGTACGTCTGGATCTCCGATGACGTATAGGCGTCGTGTATCTCGAGGAAGTCAAGGTCTTCCTTCGGGTTTGTCATGCCTGCCATCTGATAGGCGAGCTTCGCGGCCATCCTTCCTCCCCTGAACGAGTGTACCCCAGGGTATTTAAGGTCCTTGTAGTCTTTTTCCGATTCGTGCTGTAGAAGGATCACTTTTCCGTGGGGCCTGTCGGCCATCCTCATGGCGTCGGTGCCGCATCCCACCCCGGTGATCTTTACAGGCCTGTTGCATAGCTTCTGGGCCATCTTCTCGGAGGCGAGTATCACCACGGCTGCCCCGTCCGACATCTGGCAGCAGTCCCGGATGGTTAGCGGGGTGGCGACCATGGCCGACGCCCGGACTTCCTTTACGGTAAGCTCCATCGGGCTCTGGGCGTAAGGGTTGTAGGCTGCATTTTTGTGGTTCTTTACGGATACCATGGCCATCTGCTCAACGGTCGTGCCGAATTCATGCATGTGTCT
>DAIDBB010000194.1 GCA_027310325.1 bacterium
GGGGGAGAGCGGGGTGGACCATGAGTAGGCTTAAGGTATGGCTCGTGACCATAGGGGAGATGCTCCCCGTTGAAAAGAGCTGCCGCAGGATGAGGACGTCCATGCTCGCGGACCGGCTCGCCGCCAGGGGCCACGACGTCGTATGGTGGACGAGCGCGTTTGATCATTTCAGGAAAGACTGGCTTTTCGGGAAGGACGCCGAGGTCCCGGTAAACGACCGCCTCAAGTTGAGAGCGCTGAAGGGTACGGGCTACAGGAAGAACGTCTCCTTCGGGCGCATCATAGACCACAGGGTCATAGCCTGGAAGTTCAGGAAGAGGATCAGAGAGGCCGAGAGGCCCGATGTGATCATAGCCTCAACGCCGCCCCACGACCTGGCTTTCGAGGCCGTTGCGTTCGCCAAAGAAAACAGCATACCGGTGCTCGTCGATGTAAGGGACCAATGGCCGGACATATTCCTTGACGCGGTTCCCAATGCCCTGAGAGCGGCGGTAAGGCTATCGATGCATAAGGACTTCCGGATTATAGAAGCGGCGATGCGCCGGGCAAACGGCCTCCTGGCCCCCACGGAGGCGTTTCTTCAATGGGGCCTCGGCTACGCGAAAAGAGAGCGCGGCTGGAGGGACAGGGTCTTCCCTATCGGATACATGAGGCATAAAGGGACGCCCTATGCCGGAAGGCTTTTGGACCTTTTTGAGCCCATGAAAGACAAGTTCATAGTCTCATTCGTAGGGGCCATAGCCGGGCGCTACCATAACCCAATGATAATGATCGACGCGGCGAGATCGCTTTCCGCCCTAAAAGATATCCACTTCGTCGTAGCGGGCGACGGCGAGCTCTTCGGCGCCCTGAAAGAAGCGTCCAGAGACCTCGATAACGTGACGCTTACCGGTTGGCTCGACCAGGACGAGATATCCTTTGTCCTTGGGCGCTCCAAGGTCGGGATATGCCCGTCGGCGAAGCCCGTAGACCTGCCGACAAATAAGACCTTTTCCTACCTTTCGGAAGGGCTTCCGGTCGTCTCCTCGTTCGATGGAGACCTGAAGAGTCTAATCGAGAAACGCGGGATCGGGCTTCATTACCGTCCCGGGGACATCGAGGCGTTTGCCGACTGCATAAAGAGGCTCTACGATTACCCCGGGCTTTACGCGGAGATGTCTTTAAACGCCTCAAGGACTTTCGACGCGCTTTTCGACGCGGATAAGATCTATGACGAGTACGCCCGGCACATAGAAAAAGTCGCCCACGGGATGTCGAGGCCAAAATGGGGAAAAGACCTTTTCTGAGAGGGAAAATGGAAAAAGAGGCCGATTATACCCTTATTACCGAAACGCCGGGGCTTCAGGCCACGGCCGAGCAGGCGGCGCGGCTTTACCACCGTTATTGCTTCTCAAGGCAGTTCGTTAACGGCAACGACGTCCTGGAGATAGCCTGCGGAAGCGGCATCGGGCTCGGCTATCTTTCGGGGCGGGCAAGGAGGGTGGCGGGGATCGATATCGAGGAGAAGAACGTGGCGAAGGCGAGCGAGTATTACCGGGGAAGACCTGGGATCGAAGCCCGCGTCATGGACGCCCATGAAATACTTTACCCCGATGAAAGTTTCGACCTTGCGCTCCTCCATGAGGCGCTCTACTATCTCAAAGACCCGGCAAGGTTCGTTGCCGAATCATCAAGGGTGCTCCGTCCGGCGGGCAGACTCGTCATATCCACGGTAAACAGGTGCTGGAGGGATTTTCATCCATCGCCTTTCGCGCACAGATATTTTTCCCTCCCCGAGCTTTATGACCTCTTGAGGCCCCACTTTGGCGAGATATCCCTGTACGGGGCGTTTCCAGCCGAAACCGGAGGGATAAGCGGGATGGTCTCTTTTTTGAAAAGGGCCGCCGTAAGGCTTAATCTCATACCAGGAAGCCTACGGGCAAGGGCGTACCTTAAAAGGATATTTATCGGGCGGCTTAAGCCCTTGCCGGTGGAGGTCTTCGATGACATGGCCCAATACGCGCCGCCCTCCCGGATCAGGTTCGCAAGCACTGACAGGGAGTATAAGATAATATACGCCGTAGCCAGGAAATAGGTCTCTGCCTGGTAAGGCGGATGGCTGTCAGAACTCGAACGTAGCCTTGCCCCAGACCGAAGCCCCGGCGCTTGCCGGGCCGCCCGAATTTTTTATATCCTGATATCCGGCCCCCAGCCGGAGAAGCGTATGGAACGATATATAGTAAGAGATATCCGCCCCCGCCCACCTTTTTTCGTTTACCGGGCCGGTGTGGAACCCGCTCCTCTCCCAGTCGCCTTCGACCGCAAGGGTGGCCTTTTCCCCGTAATGATACTCGACTCTTGCGAAGAGGTCCCTGGCGTCCCCTCCCATGTGATGGCCGATGATGTCTCCGAGGTACCTCCACCCGGTAGAGTATTTCCCACTCGTATACCATGACGGGCCGTACCTGGCGTTATGGGCGGTATTCGCCCACTCTACCCTCAGATCGATATCCTTCAGCCGGAAGGGCCCGTCTATGAAAGCGCCGTAGAGGTCGGCCAGCCCCGTCGGAACGAGTGTCGTACCGGGAGAGTCTATGAACCCCCATTCTGCATATAGCTTTATCCCGGAAAATGGCACCCAGTTTCTCCCGCTTACATATACAATAGGAGGCGTCAATTGACGCCATCTGGCTGCCGTCTATCGGGGAATCCGAGCGCTCGGCGCTGTTCGAGGCGAGAAATAGCCTCCACCAGTCAGCGAGGGTCAATTTTTTCCGTCCGTGCCCGCCGTTAAGGAATAGCCTCGTAAGCCCTATCTCCAGGTGCGGGGCTGGCTTGAGGTCGAGCCTCATGCCGAGGATGTTCGCCCTCGGGAAGTTCATGTCTCGGTCTATGTGTGTTAGAAATACCGTCGGCTTTATGATGCCTATGTGCCTGAATATCCAGGGGAGAAGGAACGGGCTTTGGGACGTGAGCTTGATCATGTCAAATGGCGTAGCATTATTCGTAAGCAGGAGGTCCCCGTGATACCCGGGCCCCCACCACATCGAATCCCTCCCTAGCTCGAGGGTCGCCCCGAGGATGTCGACCGTCATGTAGCCGAGGAGAAGGGTCCCCTTTTCTCCGTTATTGTCCAACCTGTACTCTGGCTTGATATAAAATGAAAAGACGTCGAGTAGCCCCGCGCTTGAGGCAAGCCCCGTCCTGAGATTGCCTCCTTTCATGAAGTGGTCGCCATTATTGTTTATGTTAAGGAAAAAAGGATTTTCATCTGTCGAGTAGACCGCCTTGACGTAGAAGGTATCAAGGGGCTTAAAGTAGCTTACGCCCGGTCTTTCAAGCGCGTCCCTGAACCGGTCTTGAAGCCTCAGGATCGTCCATTGCCCGCCTCTTGAAGAGGCCTCCTTTTCCCTCGCCTCCCTTATGAGGCGGGCGGCCTCATTCCGTCCGAAGGGCCTTGTCGAGAGGAGGGCGGAATCGAGAAGCCCCTTCACCTCCAGCAGTTCGAGGTCACCGTAAGCTGAGTTGTCCAGAGGGACGTTTACGGACGATCCGGCAAATGCCTTTGCCGATAGAAAAATCGATAGAACCGCGGACGCGAAATAAAGGGACTTCCGGGCCATGTAATATCCTTATTGGAGGCTTCGCCCGGTAGTGTTCGATGGTTTTTCTTTCGGGATGCTGTTTGACGGGCTTTAAAAAAGAGGCAACAATATTAAACATCTTACTTATAAAAACGCCTTCAGTCAATACGTTTTTAACTTTAAGTTAATGCTTTCCTGGAAGCTTCCACGTCATGCCAGGAGGGAGTTTTGGTATGGCGTTGAGGAGCTTTTTCGTATAGTCGTGAGTGGGGTTTGAGAATATCGCTTCGGTATTGCCGCGTTCTACGATATGGCCCATGTACATGACCGCGACCTCATCGGCTATGTACTCGACGACCGCGAGGTCGTGTGTTATGAAGAGGTATGAGATGCCTGTGTCCCGCTGAATCGACTTAAGAAGGTTTAGTATCTGGGCCTGTACGGATACGTCGAGAGCGCTTACCGCCTCGTCGCAGACGATGAACTCCGGGTCTACCGCGAGCGCCCTCGCTATGCCGATCCTCTGGCGCTGCCCGCCTGAAAATTCGTGGGGGTACCTGTACATCATCTCCGGCGTAAGCCCGACCCGTTCGAGGACCTGGGCGATCCTCTCAAGGCGCGCTGGTCTACCCATGCCCGGCTTTAGCGTCTTGAGGCCCTCTTCTATGGTGTCCCTCACCATGAGCCTCGGGTTTAAAGACGAATAAGGGTCCTGGAAGATTATCTGCGCCTTGGATCGCATGGGCTTTAGCGCCCGCTCGCTCAGGCCAAATATGTCTGTTCCCTTAAATACTATCTCGCCGTCGTCTGGCCTTATGAGCCTAATTATCGATTTGCCCGCCGTGGTCTTGCCGCACCCGGACTCGCCGACAAGGGCAAGGGTCATGCCCTTCGCGATAGTCAGGTCTATGCCGTCTACGGCCTTTACGTAGCCCCGCACCCTTTTAAGGAGGCCCTTCCTTACCGGGTAATAGGTCTTGAGGTTTCTAACGTCAAGGAGCGGCGTTTTTTCCGCAATGGGCCCTGGTACAGGAGGCAATTTGTCCGGCTCGTGCTTAAGGGGCTTTGAATACGGCTTACTCATGAATTCCGGGTCATGGAGGTGGCATGAGACGAGGTGACCCGGGGCGCGCTCGACAAGCTCCGGCTCGATCGACGCGCACCCTTCCATCTCCCTCGGGCACCTCCCGGAGAAACGGCATCCGGCGGGATAGCCTGTCGCGGGGGGGACGCTTCCGGGGATCGTATCGAGCATGAGCCCCCTTTTTTCATAGCCCGGTATCGAGCGGAGGAGCTTTACCGTATACGGGTGCATCGGGTTCCTGAAGAGCTCTTCGGTAGGGGACATCTCCGCGACCTTTCCGGCGTACATTACGCAGACGTTCTCGGCGTTCCTGTAAACGAGAGCGAGGTTATGGGTTATGAGGAGGACGGCCATCCTCATCGAGTCCTTCAGGTCCTTTATGAGCCTTATAATCTGGTCCTGGATCGTGACGTCGAGGGCGGTCGTGGGCTCGTCGGCTATGAGGAGGTCGGGCCTGCACGCAAGGGCCATAGCGATCATCACCCTCTGGCGCATGCCGCCGGAAAGCCTGTGGGGGTATTCGTCGAAAAGCGCTTCCGGCTCCGGCAGCCCCACCTTTGCGAACATCTCAAGGGCCGCGGCCTTGGCCTCAGGGGCGGATTTCTTCTGATGGAGCCTTATCGTCTCGACCGTCTGGTATCCTACGGTGAATACCGGGTTAAGCGACGTCATAGGCTCCTGGAAAATCATGGATATCTTGTTGCCTCTGAGTTCCCGCTTCTCCCTTTCCGGCAATTTCGTTATTTCCCTGCCGTTGAGGAATATCTCGCCTCCGGCGTGGAACCCTGCAGGCTCGGGTACGAGCTGGATTATCGAAAGCGCGGTCAGGGACTTGCCGCACCCGGATTCACCGACGAGCGCGAAGGTGCCGCCCTTTGGTATGCTGAAAGAAACGCCGTCAACGGCACGTGCGATGCCGCGCGCGGTCCTGAAATAAGTCTTGAGGTCCTTGACCTCTATTACCGGAACATCCATCGGCCTTACCTCTGTAAATTATCTTAGCCTAAGCCTCGGGTCGAGCGCGTCCCTCACCGCGTCCCCGAAGATGTTCGCCGGCAGCACCAGGCCGAACATGAATATGAACGAAGCAAGGAGGTTCCACCAGACGACGGGCTCCATGCTCAGCTCGAGGCGCGCGGTATTTATCATATTCCCCCAGCTGAACATCTGCGGGCCTACCCCTATGCTTATGTAGCTTAGGATCGCCTCGGTGAGCACAAGGCCGCTAAACTGGAGGACGAAGGTTATGAGGACCAGGTGCATAAGATTTGGGACTATGTGGCGATAAATGATGCCTGGCCGCGATAACCCGAAGGCCCTTCCCGCCTGCACGTACTCGAGCTCGCGCAGCTTTAACGTCTCGCCCCTTATGAGTCTGCAGAGGTCGGTCCAGGAAGTGACCCCGAGTATGAGACAGAGCCAGAAGAGCCTGTCGTTCGGGACGAGCGTCCCAAGGAACACGTCCCTTTCCTGTATGAGCCCGCCCTGGTAGCCCTTTGACCCGAAAAGGAGCATGAAGGCGACAATGAGGAGCACGGCGGGGATGGAGGCGAGCGTTGTGTAGAGGTACTGCACTATGTCGTCTACCACCCCTCCGTAATATCCGGCTACGACGCCGAACAGTATCGCAAAGGGGATTATGACGATCGTAGCGCCAGCGCCGATGATTATCCCGGTCCGTATCCCCTTAAGCGCCGTGTAAAATACGTCGTTTCCGACCTTGTCCGTGCCTAAGAAGTGCGTCCCCGGGTGTTTAAGCCCCGGATAGTCCCTTACGACCCGCCCATCGGGGAGTTCCATCGACTCCTTTGTATAGAGACGCGTAGCCAGAGGGGCCGAGTAGGTCTTTTCGCCTTCGAGGCGAATCTTCGATAGCGACCTGTCGAGGACGCTAAGCGCCTCCGCCGAATATATGTAAGTTCCGCCCGGCGAGCGGACGACGCGGCCCTTATCATCCCGGACCGCGTCCCTCCAGCGTATGCTGTCGGCGAGCGCCAGGAGCGAATATACGGAAAGAATAGCGAGGCACGCCATTGCGAGCCTTCTTTTCTTTACGTCCTTCCAGGCTTCCCTCAAGATACCATCTTTCCTCACGGCCCACATGAAATAGAAGGCCCCGGCGAAGAGGAGATAGACTACGAGGTCGCTTGTGAATATTACAGGCATATTTTTAAAGTCCCTTGACGGGTCTCCCTCATTCGAACCTTACCCTGGGGTCGACTAGCGTATAGCTTATATCCGTCAGTATTAGCCCGGCTATGTAAAGGAGCGACCCGAGATAGACCATCGAGCGTACGATCGCGAAGTCCTGAGCCTGGATCGCTTCTATCGTGAAGTTCCCCAGGCCCGGGATCGCGAAGAAGGTCTCCATTATTAGGCTCCCATAAAAGAGAAACGGGATGGAGACGACCACGTTAGTAAGGACCGGTATCATGGCGTTCTTGAGCGCGTGCTTGAAAAGCACTGCCGATTCCGGCAATCCCTTGGCCCGCGCGGTCCTGACGTAGTCCTTGCCCAGCTCTTCGAGGAATACGGTCCTGTAAAATCTGATCCCGGCGCCAATGCCGCTAATTATGCCGACTATTACGGGTAGAACCACGAACTTGAACGAGTGGAGGCCTATATCGTAGCCGGATATGGGGAAAAGCCTTAATATCTTACCGAGGACGTACTGGCCGGTAATTATGTAAAAGAGGGTCGAGACCGACATCATGACTACGCCCAGGATAAGGCCCAGCAGGTCGATGTATGTGCCCTTGTAGTAGGCGAGCATCATGGCGAAGAAAAGGTCAAGGGCGACCCCCACGGCGAATGTCGGCAGGCTTATGAAAAGGCTCTGCCACATCCTCTGCCTTATTTCCGAGCCGATATCGATGTTGTTCCTGTCGGATCTACCGAAGTCGAACCAGATGAGGGGGACGGATTTCTGGAAGAATATCGTCTGCGTCACGGTCGCGATACCTTTCTCCTTTGTATTTAGGAACGACGGGAGGTTGTAGCCGTGGTCTATCTTCCAGTTCTCAATGGCCCGGGGGGTTACGTTTTTTTCGCCGAGGATCTTCCTTGCCATGTCGTCCGGGGTATTCACGTAGAAAAATAGTAGCGCCGTAAGGACGTTTACCC
>DAIDBB010000222.1 GCA_027310325.1 bacterium
GAGATATACAAGAGGCTGAAGCCCGGGGACCTTCCGACCGTCGATACGGCCAATGCCTTCATTCAGGAGCTTTTTTTCACGCCGGATAGATACGACCTTTCCCGGGTCGGCAGACTCAAGCTTAACCGCAAGCTCAGCTTCGATGTGCCGCTCGACCATACCACGCTCAGAAAAGAGGACATACTCGAGGTCGTCCGCTATCTCGTCCTTTTGAGAAACGGACAGGGGACGGTCGACGATATCGATCACCTGGGCAACAGAAGGGTCAGATCCGTCGGGGAACTCCTTGAGAATCAGTACAGGATAGGGCTTTTGAGGATGGAGAGGGCGGTAAAGGAGAGGATGAGTCTCGGCGAGCTCGAAACTCTCATGCCCCATGACCTCATAAACCCGAAGCCCGTGTCCGCCGTAATAAAGGAGTTTTTCGGGTCAAGCCAGCTTTCCCAGTTCATGGACCAGACAAACCCTCTTTCCGAGATAACGCATAAAAGAAGGCTTTCAGCGCTCGGACCAGGTGGACTCACGAGGGAGAGGGCGGGTTTCGAAGTGAGGGACGTCCACGCCACTCACTACGGGAGAATTTGCCCGATCGAGACCCCGGAAGGCCCGAACATCGGCCTTATCGTGTCGCTAAGCACTTACGCCAGGGTAAACGACTTTGGCTTCATAGAGACGCCTTACAGGGAAGTGAAGGACGGCAAGGTCTCGAACAGGATCACTTACCTTTCCGCGCTCGACGAGGAAAGCCATGTCATAGCGCAGGCGAACGCCCCGGTCGACAGCAACGGGAAGTTCACTAGCGAGTTTATCTCCGCAAGAAAAGGCGGCGAGTTCATAATGGCCCGACCCGAGGACATAACCCTCATGGACGTTTCTCCCAACCAACTCGTCAGTGTCGCGGCCTCTCTTGTGCCGTTCCTTGAAAACGACGACGCGAACAGGGCCCTTATGGGCTCGAACATGCAGAGGCAGGCGGTGCCGCTCATCCGCACCGAGTCGCCGCTTATAGGCACGGGCATGGAGAGCGTAGTCGCCAGGGATTCGGGCGTCACGATACTGGCCAGGAAGGACGGCATCGTCGAAAGCGTTGACGCGACGAGGATAGTCGTAAGGAACGCCACCGGCGGGGTGGATATATATGGGCTGACGAAGTTCAGGAGGTCCAACCAGAACACCTGCCTCAACCAGAAGCCTATAGTCTTAAAGGGGGACAAGGTCGTTGCCGGCCAAGTGATAGCGGACGGCCCGTCGACGTACGAAGGCGAGCTCGCGCTCGGTAAAAACGTCATGGTCGCTTTCATGCCCTGGGGCGGCTATAACTTCGAGGACTCGATACTTATTAGCGAACGGCTCCTCCGTGACGACGTCTTCACCTCGGTCCACATAGAAGAGTTCGAGGTGGTTGCAAGGGACATAAAGCTCGGAAAAGAAGAGATAACGAGGGATATCCCCAATGTCGGGGACGAGGCATTGAAGAACCTCGATGAAAGCGGCATCATAAGGATAGGCGCCGAGGTGGCGCCCGGAGATATCCTTGTCGGAAAGATAACCCCCAAAGGCGAGACGCAGCTCTCTCCCGAGGAAAAGCTCCTGCGCGCCATATTCGGCGAGAAGGCCGAGGACGTGAAGGACACCTCCCTGAGGGTGCCCCCGGGTATCGAGGGCTTTGTGATAGACGCGAAGGTCTTTTCGAGGAAGGGCGCTGAAAAGGACGAGAGGAGCAGGTCCATAGAAGACAGGGAAGTCGCCAGGCTTATGAAGGACCGCGAAGACGAAATAAACATCGTCAAGGAATCCGCCTACACCAGGGTCCACAAGCTCCTTCTCAACAAGAAGTCTCAGGTGCGTATAACCGACAAGAAGGGCAATACGATCCTCAGCAAGGGTAAGGCCATAACCGCCGACGTCCTTTCGTCGATACCTCAGGGCAGGTGGCATGAGATCGTCCCCGCGGACGAGAAGGCCGAAAAGGAGATAAACGATATAACAGGAAACCTCAGCGAGCAGATAGACCTCATAAAGATGGTCTTCGACGAGAGGATAAACAGGCTCAAACGCGGCGACGAGCTTCCGCCCGGCGTGATCAAGATGGTGAAGGTCTATATAGCCATGAAGCGCAAGGTGTCCGTCGGCGACAAGATGGCCGGAAGGCACGGGAATAAGGGCGTCATATCGAGGGTGCTCCCCGAGGAGGACATGCCTTATCTTGAAGACGGCACGCCCGTGGATATAGTACTTAATCCCCTCGGCGTTCCGTCAAGGATGAATATCGGGCAGATTCTCGAGACCCATCTTGGATGGGCCGCCAAGGGGCTCGGCAACGCCGTAAGAGCGCTGGTCGAGAAGAACGCCGGGGCAAACGCCATAAAGGAGAGGATCAAGAAGATATACGCCTCGCAGGAGTTCAGCAAGTTCGTAAACGGGCTCTCGGACGATGAGGCCAGGGAACTTGCCAGGAGGATCGGCAACAACGGGCTTTATATGGCAAGTCCCGTATTTGACGGCGCAACAGAAAATGACGTGAAGGACGCGCTTGGAAGCGCGACCCTGCCGAAGTCCGGAAAGACGGTGCTCTACGACGGGAAGTCGGGGGAGCCCTTTGACCAGGAGGTAACAGTCGGAGTCATGTACATGATGAAACTCCACCACCTGGTAGACGACAAGATACACGCCAGGAGCACCGGCCCGTATTCTCTCGTCACTGAGCAGCCGCTCGGCGGAAAGGCGCAATTCGGAGGCCAGAGGCTCGGAGAGATGGAAGTCTGGGCGATGGAGGCTTACGGCGCGGCGCACAGCCTCCAGGAATTCCTGACCGTAAAATCGGACGATGTGCCCGGAAGGACCAGGATGTACGAATCGATAGTGACGGGCAGCTACTCGCTCGAACCGACGCTGCCGGAGTCGTTCAGCGTCCTCATCAAGGAGCTCCAGAGCTTGGCGCTTGACATAAACCTCATAGAGGAAGAGGAAAAGGAAAAGGATTAGGTCCTGCCAGGACCTTTGACGATAATTTTTAGGCCTAAAGGGTTATAAAAGAGCCCTGCAAAAAAGGAGGTTAACTTTGGAAAGCCTCATGGCATTGCTGGAAAAACATAAAAAACCTATGGACTTTAACGCCATAAGGATAACCATCTCCTCGCCCGAAAGGATAAGGGAATGGTCTCACGGAGAGGTGAAAAAACCGGAGACCATTAACTACAGGACCTTCAAGCCAGAGCGGGACGGCCTTTTCTGCGCCAAGATATTCGGGCCCGTAAAGGACTTTGAATGCAACTGCGGCAAGTACAAGAGGATGAAGCACAGAGGGGTTGTTTGCGAGAAGTGCGGCGTTGAAGTCATACCGTCCAACGTCAGACGCGAGAGACTTGGCCACATCGAGCTCGCGACACCGGTAGCGCACATATGGTTCTTGAGGAGCCTTCCGTCGAGGATAGGCGCCATGCTCGACATGACGCTCAAGGAGCTCGAAAGGGTCCTTTATTATGAAAACTACGTGGTCATCGACCCAAAGGAGTCGGACCTTAAGGCCGGCGAGCTCCTTAATGAGGAGAAGTACCAGAAGGCTGTCGAGAAGTGGGGCCCCGACGGTTTCGTCGCCGGCATGGGGGCGGATGCCGTAAGGGAGATGCTCCGTAAGATCGACCTCGACAAGGTCTCATCCAACTTAAGGCTCGAGATGAAAAAGACCTCCTCGGACGCCAAGAAAAAGAGGATAGCGAAGAGGCTTAAGGTCGTGGACGCGTTCCTTAACTCCGGGAACAGGCCCGACTGGATGATACTAGAGGTAATACCGGTCCTGCCGCCGGACCTGAGGCCGCTCGTTCCGCTTGACGGCGGAAGGTTCGCGACGTCAGACCTTAACGACCTTTACAGGAGGGTCATAAACAGGAACAACAGGCTTAAGCGGCTTATGGAACTTAACGCCCCGGACATCATCATAAGGAACGAAAAGAGGATGCTCCAGGAGGCGGTGGACGCTCTATTCGATAACGGCAGGAGGGGAAGGATAATCACAGGACAGAACAAACGCCCCCTTAAGTCGCTAAGCGACATGATAAAGGGCAAGGGCGGAAGGTTCAGGCAGAACCTCCTTGGAAAACGCGTCGATTATTCGGGCCGGTCTGTCATCGTCATAGGGCCTGACCTTAGGCTCCATCAGTGCGGGCTTCCCAAGAAGATGGCCCTTGAGCTCTTCAAGCCCTTCATATACCAGAAGCTCGAAGAAAAGGGATACGCAACTACGATAAAGAGCGCCAAAAAGATGCTCGAAAAGGAAAGGCCCGAGGTCTGGGACGTCCTTGACGAGGTCATTAGGGAACACCCGGTGCTCCTTAACCGCGCCCCGACGCTCCACAGGCTCGGCATCCAGGCCTTCGAGCCGATCCTAATAGAGGGAAAGGCCATCCAGCTCCATCCTCTCGTCTGCACGGCGTTCAACGCGGACTTCGACGGAGACCAGATGGCGGTGCACGTGCCCCTTTCGGTTGAAGCGCAGGTCGAGGCAAGGGTCCTCATGATGTCGACCAATAACATACTTTCGCCGGCGCACGGAAAGCCCATTATCGTCCCCACGCAGGACATAGTCCTAGGGCTCTATTACCTTACGCGCGAGCGTCCCGGCGTAAAAGGCGAGGGAAAGAGGTTCTCGTCCTTTGAGGAGGTCCGGGCGGCCTATGACGGCGGGGCGGCGCATCTTCAGGCCGGCATAAAGGTCAAGCTCGACGGCAGGCTCATCGATACGACCGTCGGAAGGGTAATCATGTCCGAGTCCGTGCCTTCGGTCATAAGGTTCGAAGAGATAAACAGGGTAATGGACAAGAAGAGGCTCGCCGACCTCATCGACATCTGTTACAGGCGCGCCGGTAACAAGGAGACCGTAATACTCGCCGACAAGCTCAAGGACCTCGGATACCAGTACGCGACGAAGGCCGGGATCTCGATCTGTATCGACGACATGAAGATACCGAGAAAGAAAGAGAAGCTCCTCGATAAGGCCTATGACGAGGTAAAGGAGATACAGAAGCAGTATAACGAAGGTCTAATCACAGACGGCGAGCGCTACAACAAGGTCATAGACATATGGGCGCAGGCTACCGAAGAGATAGCCGACGCCATGCTGAGGGAGCTCGGCACCGACACCGTTAAGGACGAAAGCGGGGCGGAGAAACAGATACCTAGCTTCAACCCGATATTCATAATGGCCGATTCCGGCGCAAGGGGCTCGGCCCAGCAGATAAGACAGCTCGCCGGCATGAGGGGCCTTATGGCTAAACCATCTGGCGAGATCATCGAAACGCCAATTACCGCCAACTTCAGGGAAGGCCTTACGGTGCTCCAGTACTTCATATCGACGCACGGAGCCAGAAAGGGTCTTGCCGATACGGCCTTGAAGACAGCGAACTCCGGGTATCTAACAAGGAGGCTCGTCGACGTCGCCCAGGACGCCATCATAAGCGAAGAGGACTGCGGAACCCTGGACGGCATCTACATGACGTCGCTTGTCGAAGGCGGAGAGGTCATCGAGCCCATCGGCGAGAGGATCCTCGGCAGGGTCGCCCTTGAAGAGGTCGCAGACCCCTTCACCAAAGAGGTCATCGTCGAGGCCAACGAGGAGATAGACGAAGGCAAGATCGAAAAGATAGAAGAGGTCGGCGTAGACAGGGTAAAGATAAGGAGCGTTCTTACCTGCAGAAGCTCGAGAGGCATCTGCATAAAGTGTTACGGCAGGGACCTTACCAGGGGAAGGATGGCCGAGATGGGCGAGGCCGTTGGCGTTATAGCTGCACAATCGATCGGCGAGCCCGGGACCCAGCTCACGATGAGAACGTTCCATATAGGCGGAACGGCGAGCAGGCGCGCCGAGCAGACGACCCTCGAAGCCCGTCACGAAGGGATAGTCAAGTTCCATAACCTTAACGTAGCCGTTAACGCCAGGGGCGAAGCCATCGTTATGAACCGTAACGGTGACCTTGCGATACAGGACGAGCAGGGCAGGGACCGCGAGAGGAACCCCGTCATTTACGGCGCGAGGCTCCGCGTTACTGACGGCCAGAAGGTGGCCGCCGGCACGGTCATCGCCGAGTGGGACCCTTACACGATACCGATCATAACCGAGGTCTCTGGTATAGTAAGGTTCGGGGACATCGAAGACGGCAAGACGATGAGGGAGCAGGTCGACGAGGTCACCGGCCTTTCAAGTAAGGTCATAGTGACCTACAAGGAAGGGGACATGAGGCCGAGGGTCTCCATAAAGGACGAGACCGGCAAGACCCGCAGGATCGAGGGGACTGCCATAGAGGCCAGATACCTGCTGCCGGTCGGGGCCATCCTAACCATAAACGACGGAGATGCCGTAAAGGCCGGAGACATGGTCGCGAAGATCCCGAGAGAGACGACCAAGACAAAAGACATAACCGGGGGGCTACCGAGGGTCGCCGAGCTCTTCGAGGCGCGGAAACCCAAGGAATGCGCGGTCATCAGCGAGATAGACGGCGCCGTGTCATTCGGCAGGGACACCAAGGGCAAGAGGAAGGTCGTCATCACGCCCGAGACCGGGGAACCCAAGGAATATCTGATACCCAAGGGTAAGCACATAAGCGTAAGGGAAGGGGACAGGGTCAGGGCCGGGGAACCCCTTATGGACGGCTCCGCCAACCCTCACGACATACTTAGGGTCCTTGGCGTAAAGGAACTCGCCAAGTATCTCGTGGACGAGGTGCAGGAGGTATATAGGCTCCAGGGCGTCAAGATAAACGATAAGCATATAGAGGTCATCGTAAGGCAGATGCTCCGGAGGGTCAAGATAAAGGACGCCGGGGACACGAACCTCCTCATTGGTGAACAGGTTGAAAGGTACATCTTCGAGGATGAGAACGACAAGATAATAGCCAAGGGCAAAAAGCCGGCCATTGCGGAGCCGCTTCTGCAAGGTATAACAAAGGCTTCGCTTTCGACTGAGAGCTTCATATCAGCGGCGTCGTTCCAGGAGACGACAAAGGTCCTTACCGGGGCCGCTGTCGAGGGGAAAGTCGATTATCTGCGCGGACTTAAGGAAAACGTTATAATGGGCCGCCTCATACCGGCTGGCACGGGCTTCAGGAAGTACACAAAGATAGGGGCGGCGGTACCCGAGGTCGAAGAGGCGCCGGCGGAGACCGCTCAGGAGACGGCTTGAGGGAGCTTTTGCGCCTTTTTTAAAAAAACGTCGGTTTTTTTGAAAAACAAGGCAATTAGTTCTTGACAAGGTCTTTAAAAGTGGGTACATTATTTTGATTTACGCCATAGCGAAAGGTAGCTTATGCCGACAATAAACCAGCTTGTCCGCAAGGGCAGGACCAAGAGTAAAGTTAAAACAGCCTCCCCGGCCCTCAACAGGTGTCCGCAGAAAAGGGGAGTTTGCGTCAGGGTTTACACGACGACCCCCAAGAAGCCTAACTCGGCGTTGAGGAAAGTGGCGAGGGTGAGGCTTACGAACAGCATGGAAGTGACGTCGTATATACCCGGGATCGGCCACAACCTCCAGGAACACTCGGTAGTGCTCATAAGGGGCGGTAGGGTAAAGGACCTTCCGGGAGTAAGGTATCACATAATAAGGGGCACTCTTGACACGATGGGCGTGCAGGACAGGAAACAGGCGCGCTCCAAGTACGGCGCGAAGAGACCCAAGTAAGTCTGTCGAATACGCCGCAATATGGCCGGCGTATTATTTTTCTCGAAGCAAATATAAAGCAAATGTAGTGGAGGAGTTATGCCTCGTAAGGGGAATGTGCCGAAGAGGGACGTGCTGCCGGACCCGAAGTTCAATGATAAGGTCATCGCAAGGCTTGTAAACAAGCTCACCTCTGACGGCAAGAAAAGCAAGGCCGAAGGGATACTTTACGGCGCCTTCGACGTGATAGAAGAAAAGACGAAGACCGAGCCGATGAAGGTCTTCAAGAAGGCCCTCGACAATATAAAGCCTGTCCTCGAAGTCAAGTCGCGCAGGGTCGGCGGAGCGACCTATCAGGTGCCGGTCGAGGTGAGGCCCGACAGGAAGCTTTCACTCGCGTTAAGGTGGCTCGTAAGCTACGCGACCGAGAGAAACGAGAAGTCCATGGTCGAGAAGCTCGCTGCCGAGCTCATAGACGCGTCCAACAATAAGGGCGGCTCGGTAAAGAAGAAAGAAGACGTTCATAAGATGGCTGAAGCGAACAAGGCCTTTGCCCACTACCGCTGGTAAGTGGCCGGGGGGTCGCTCCCATGAACGTAGGGCGGTTGAATAATTAACTGTGAGGGGCCTTGAACAAAGATACTTCACGGATAACATTTAGGGCAGAGAAAGTAAAAACGAGGAGCTTTTCCGTTGGCAAGGAACATTCCGATAGAGAGACAAAGAAATATAGGTATAATGGCCCATATAGATGCGGGAAAGACCACTACTACCGAGAGGATCCTTTATTATACAGGGGTCACCTACAAGATAGGGGAGGTCCATGAAGGCACCGCCGTAATGGACTGGATGGAGCAGGAGAAGGAAAGAGGCATCACCATCACCTCAGCCGCAACGACTTGTTCCTGGAAAGACACCCGCATTAATATCATAGATACTCCCGGTCACGTCGATTTTACAATAGAAGTAGAGAGGTCCTTGAGGGTCCTTGACGGAGCCGTCGCGGTTTTCTGCTCCGTCGGAGGCGTTGAGCCCCAGAGCGAGACCGTTTGGCGCCAGGCTAACAAGTACAGGGTCCCCAGGATAGCGTTCGTAAATAAGATGGACCGCGTCGGGGCTGACTTCTTCAGGGTCGTCGGCATGATGGTCGATAGATTGAAGACCAGGCCCGTTGTGCTTCAGCTGCCGGTAGGCGCTGAAGATAGTTTCAAGGGCGTAGTCGACCTCTTGAGCGAGAAGGCTATAATCTGGGACGAGGACACGCTCGGCGCGAAATACAGGGTAGTGGATGTGCCCGATGACATGAAGGAGATTGTCAGGGAATACAGGGAAAAGCTCATAGAGGCGGCCTCGGACTTTGACGAAAAGCTCATGGAGAAGTACCTTGAGGGAGGCTCCGTGACCAAGGAGGAGATACAGAAGGCCGTAAGAAAGGGCGCGATTGATATGGAGATTACGCCCGTGCTCTGCGGCTCGGCCTTCAAGAATAAAGGTGTCCAGTTCCTGCTTGACGCCGTTGTGGATTATCTCCCTTCCCCTATCGATATACCGGCGGTAGAGGGGGTAGACCCCAATACCGACAAGGAAGACATAAGGCCTGCTAAGGACGAAGCCCCTTTCTCTGCCCTCGCATTCAAGATAATGACCGACCCGTTTGTCGGGCAGTTGACCTTTTTCCGCGTATACTCCGGATGCATGACCGCCGGTTCTTACGTATATAACTCGACAAAAGACCAGAAAGAGCGCATTGGAAGGCTCGTAAAGATGCACGCCAACAAGCGCGAGGAAGTAAAAGAGGTCTACGCCGGAGACATCGCCGCGGCCGTGGGCTTGAAATATACTATAACGGGTGATACTATATGTGACCCCGATAAGCCGATAATACTGGAGTCGATGGACTTCCCCGACCCGGTCATGAGCATCGCGATAGAGCCCAAGACCAAGGCGGACCAGGAAAAGCTCGGGATATCCCTTCAGAAGCTCGCCATAGAAGACCCGTCCTTCAGGGTGAGGACTGACGAGGAGACCGGCCAGACCATCATCTCCGGCATGGGCGAGCTTCACCTCGAGATCATCGTAGACAGGCTCCTTAGGGAGTTCAAGGTCGAGGCGAGCGTAGGAAAGCCGCAGGTCGCGTACAGGGAGACCGTTACAAAGAAGGCGAAGGCAGAAGGAAAGTATATCAGGCAGACTGGCGGAAGGGGTCAGTACGGCCATTGCTACATCGAGCTTGAGCCCGGCGAGCAGGGCAAGGGCTTTGAGTTCGTTAATAAGATAGTCGGGGGCGCGATTCCGAAAGAGTTTATAAACCCGATAGAGAACGGCATAAGAGAGGCTACCGAGACAGGCATATTCGCTGGTTACCCGGTCGTTGACGTCAAGGTCACCCTTTATGACGGCTCATTCCATGACGTTGACTCATCGGAAATGGCGTTTAAGATAGCGGGTTCCATGGCGTTCAAGGACGCCATGAGGATCGCCGGCCCCATACTGCTCGAACCCATAATGAGCGTAGAGGTAGTCGTGCCGGAGCAGTTCATGGGCGACGTCATCGGGGACCTCAATTCCAGGAGGGGCAAGATCCTCGGCATGGAATCAAGGGGAGGCTTCCAGGTGGTTTCGGCGAATGTCCCCCTTGCAAATATGTTCGGCTACTCGACGGACCTGAGGTCGAAGACGCAGGGGAGGGCCTCTTATACGATGCAGTTCTCGCACTATGAGCAGGTGCCTTCGTCGGTGGCTGAAGTGCTGACCGCAAAAGTGGCAGGTAAATAACCTATTATTTAGTTCCGGAGGGCGATATTATGAGCAAGGCCAAATTCGAGCGTGGCAAGCCGCACATCAACGTAGGTACTATCGGGCACGTAGACCACGGGAAGACCTCGCTAACGGCGGCGATAACGAAGGTATTGAGCTCAAAGGGGTACGCCGAGTTTCTGGCATACGAGAACATAGACAAGGCGCCGGAGGAGAGGGAGAGGGGACTTACGATATCGATCTCTCACGTCGAGTACCAGACGGATAAGAGGCACTACGCGCATATAGACTGCCCCGGGCATGCCGACTATGTAAAGAACATGATAACGGGGGCGGCGCAGATGGACGGCGCGATACTGGTCGTTTCTGCGGCGGACGGTCCGATGCCGCAGACCAGGGAGCATATACTTCTCGCGAGGCAGGTAGGTGTGCCGTATATAGTGGTATTTTTAAACAAGGTCGACATGGTAGACGACAAGGAACTCCTCGACCTCGTAGAGCTTGAGGTGAGGGAGCTGCTTAACCAGTACAAGTTCCCCGGGGACGATATACCAGTTATAAAGGGGAGCGCGCTCAAGGCTCTAGAGTGCGGGTGCGGCAAGAAGGAGTGCCAGTGGTGCGGGGCGATCCTTAAGCTTATGGATACCCTCGACAGCTACATACCGGAGCCGAAGAGAGACATAGACAAGCCGTTCCTTATGCCCGTTGAGGACGTTTTTTCGATATCTGGGCGCGGTACGGTTGTTACGGGAAGGGTGGAGAGGGGCATTGTGAAGGTAGGGGACGAGGTCGAGATAGTGGGACTGCGGGACACGCAGAAGACGGTCATAACGGGTGTCGAGATGTTCAGGAAGCTCCTTGACGAGGGGAGGGCCGGAGACAACATCGGCGCGCTTTTAAGGGGCACGAAGAAGGAAGACGTTGAGAGGGGGCAGGTGCTTGCGAAGCCCGGCACCATTACGCCGCACACGAAGTTCAAGGGCGAGGTGTACGTTCTTACGAAGGAAGAGGGCGGCAGGCACACGCCGTTTTTTAACGGATACCGTCCGCAGTTCTACTTCAGGACCACGGACGTTACCGGCATGTCCAAGCTGCCCGAGGGCACCGAGATGGTAATGCCCGGGGACAACGTCAACTTAGATGTAGAGCTTATAACCCCGATAGCCATGGAAGAGGGCCT
>DAIDBB010000230.1 GCA_027310325.1 bacterium
CTGCTATATTGTTATGAAAACCCTCATCCGTGAGATACCTCTCTGGAATTCCCCGAAAACAAGGATTCACCGCTGCAAAAACCGGTTGGGAAAAGGCGATTAAAATTCTAACGAAGACCCAACCACAGATAAGGAGCGGGCTGTGAAATCTCCTCAAATGCCTTTCGGGAGGCCTGGCTTTAAGCCCAACTGGTCTCCGGCCTCGAAACAGGGCATAGGCACGGCATACAACGTCATCTCGAGGGTCTGGTTCACCCTGGCCGGAGGAGTGGTGACGGAGGTATTCTATCCTGCCGTCGATAAAGCCAACTTAAGGGACTTGCAATTTCTCGTAACGGACGGAAAAACCTTTTTTGAGGAAGAGAGGAAGGATACGGTCTCGCAGACGGAGTATCTCGACCCCAAAGCGCTTGCCTACAGGATTACGAACACCTCGAAAAGCGGCGCCTACAAGATTATGAAGGACATTTTTACCGATCCCTTCGGGCAGTCCCTTGTCATGAAGGTCCGGTTCAAGGCGCTCAAACCCGGGGATTACAGTCTCTATGTTCTCCTGTCACCGCATTTAAATAATCACGGTTATGGGAACTCAGGCAGATGCGCGAGCTATTTCGGCAGGGATTACCTGATATCATGGAACGGTTCTTGCGCCCTTGCACTCTCATCGGACCTGCACTTCCGGGAGATGTCATGCGGCTATTCGGGTTTCTCTGACGGCTGGCAGGACCTGAAGGACAATCTCAGGATGGATTGGCACTTTGATAAGGTCGAGGAAGGGAATATCGCCCTGACCGCCGAGGTGGATTTGACCGGTGATTTTACCCTCGTTCTTTCCTTCGGGAGGGACGATGTTGAGGCCGTCCTCGAGGCGGATAACACCCTGAGCAGGGATTACGGGTCGATGCTGTCGGAGTATGTTAAAGGCTGGCACGACTACCTTTCAGGCCTTGAGGACTTGAGCAAGGTGGGCTTTGACGGCGGGCGGCTTTACTGGAAGAGCGCCATGGTGCTGAAGGCTCACGAGGATAAGAATCTCAGGGGAGGGGTAATCGCGTCCCTTTCCGTGCCGTGGGGCGAGGCGCGAAGCGATACCGAGGCGGGTGGCTACCATTTCATCTGGCCGAGGGACCTTGTAAAGGCCGCCTTAGGCTTTCTGGCCGCGGGTGATATGAAAACGCCCGTAAACATACTCAAGTTCCTGAAAAGGACTCAGAGAGCCGATGGCTCCTGGTCCCAGAACATGTGGCTTGACGGC
>DAIDBB010000236.1 GCA_027310325.1 bacterium
CCAGCAGACCGAAAAGATAGCCCAGAAGTCCGCGATGGACGCGGGCGAAAGCGGCAAGGCCGTGGCCGAGACCGTAAGCGCCATGAAGGAGATAGCGAGCAAGATATCGATAATAGAGGAGATAGCGAGGCAGACCAACCTCCTCGCGCTTAACGCGGCGATAGAGGCGGCCAGGGCCGGCGAGCACGGCAAGGGGTTCGCCGTCGTCGCCTCCGAGGTAAGGAAGCTCGCCGAAAGGAGCCAGACCGCCGCGGCGGAGATATCGACGCTCTCGTTCGGAAGCGTGCAGGTGGCCGAAAAGGCCGGGGAGATGCTCGCAAGGCTCGTCCCGGACATACAGAAGACCTCGGAGCTCGTCCAGGAGATAAGCGCGGCGAGCAACGAGCAGAACAGCGGCGCGGACCAGATCAACAAGGCCCTCCAGCAGCTCGACCAGGTAATACAGCAGAACGCCGGGGCCGCCGAGGAGCTCTCATCCACCTCAGAAGAGCTCGCCTCGCAGGCCGATCAGCTCCAGAATACCATATCGTTCTTCAAGGTATCACAGAACGCGCCTGCGGCAAGGCACCTGAGGGCAGTCAAGGCCGAGCCGAAGGCCGCTCCGAAGGTAAAGGTGGCGCACCTGCCCAGGCCCGCGAGGAGGCCCATGGAGAACGGCGGGGTCGCCCTTGACCTGGGCAAGATAAACGGGGAAGACACCGAGTTCGTAAAATATTAGCCCGGAGGAGGATGGATAATGAGCGTCGCATCCATAACAGAGACTACGCAGTACCTGACATTCAAGCTCGACAGCGAGGTCTTCGCTCTCGACATCTCCCAGGTAAGGGAGGTCCTGGACTATACGACCACCACGAAGGTGCCGAGGACCCCGGACTTCATGAGGGGCGTGATAAATCTGCGCGGCAGCGTCGTGCCGGTCGTGGACATGCGCCTCAAGTTCGGCATGCCCCCTACGGAGAAGACCGTAAATACCTGCGTGATAATAGTCGAGATAAACGTCGACAACGAGAGGATAGTCCTCGGTGCGCTGGCCGACTCCGTCCAGGAGGTCATAGACCTGGAGCCGGGCTCCATAGAGCCCGCGCCAAAGATCGGCACGAGGCTCCGGACCGACTTCATAAAGGGCATGGGCAAGCGCGCCGACCAGTTCATCATAATACTGGACATAGAGCAGGTCTTCTCTGCGGACGAGCTCGCCCTCGTTAATGAGGCCAAAGGGGGGCGCCAGGCCGCCGCTAATATTTAGGCGGCCCGGCGGTCGGCCGTTCCGCCGGGAACCGGCGGGACCATGGCCTCGTAAGGGGTAAAAAGTATGGAAGTGGCTCGGCATGAGTTTCGCGGCGACATATTCAATAGAACGGCGGCGGCGGAGGCACGGGCCGCCAGGCTCTCCGACAGGGACTTCGCGAGACTGGGAGAATTCATAAATAGGACCATAGGCGTAAAGATGCCCGGGGCTAAAAGGGGCCTCCTCGAATCGCGCTTGATAAAGCGCCTGCGCGCCCTCGATCTCCGTTCGTTCGAC
>DAIDBB010000256.1 GCA_027310325.1 bacterium
CTGCGGGATAGTCCTTTTCGGAGCGTCCGGAGACCTTACTGCTAGAAAGCTCATCCCTTCCTTTTACAATCTCAGGAAAAGCGGACTTTTGCCGGAAAACTTTTTCATCATAGGCACGTCGCGCCAGAAGTTCGACGAGGAGTCGTTCAGAAACTCGATGGAGGCGGCGATAAGGACGCACGCCAAATATGAGGAAAAGGCATGGGGCGATTTCAGGAAAAGGCTTTTCTACAGGTCCGTGGTCCCGGACATCAAGTCCTACGAGGAGATGAAGGAGGCCCTGGCGGAAAAAGAAAAGGAGTTCGAGACCGGCGGCAACAGGATATTCTACCTCGCGACCCCGCCCTCGGCGTACGCTGGCATAACGGAATTCCTCGGCATGGCCGGGCTCTCGAAGGAAATGGAGGGCTGGTCCCGCCTGGTCATAGAAAAGCCGTACGGGAGAGACACCGAGAGCGCGAGGCAGCTGAACGAGGTGGTCTTAAGGAACTTCAGGGAGGACCAGGTCTACAGGATCGACCATTACCTCGGCAAGGACACCGTCCAGAATATCGTGATGTTCAGGTTCGCAAACGCCATCTTTGAGCCGATATGGAACAGGCGCTATATCGACCATGTCCAGATAACCGTTGCCGAAGATATCGGCATAGAGAAGAGGGCGGCGTACTACGAGCAGTCCGGGGTGCTCCGCGACATGTTCCAGAACCATATGCTCCAGGTCCTTGCGCTTATCGCCATGGAGCCGCCTTCGGTTTATGAAGCCAACCTTGTAAGGGACGAAAGGGTCAAGATCTTCAGGGCCCTAAGGCCCCTTCCGGACAACCTCTCCGAATCCATGGTCGTCGGGCAGTATGTCGAGGGAAAGGTCCGCGGCGAGTGGGTGCCGGGGTACAGGGAAGAAGAGGGTGTTTCAAAGGAATCGACGGTCCCGACGTTTGCCGCCATGAAGCTTTATATAGACAACTGGAGGTGGCAGGACGTGCCGTTCTATCTCCGCTCCGGCAAGAGGCTTTCCCGGAAATTCTCGCAGGTCTACATACAGTTTAAAAGGGTGCCCCACCTGATGTTCAAGGGGACGCTCGACGCGGCCGGCATAACGCCAAACGCGCTTATGTTGAAGATCCAGCCGGACGAGAGGATGCAGCTGAGATTCCATACAAAAAACCCCGGCTCAAGGGTGAGCCTTCGCGACGTAGTCATGGACTTCTCCTATTCCGAAGGCTACAAGGGGATCATCCTTGAGGCATACGACAGGGTGCTTCTAGATTGCATGATCGGCGACAAGACGCTTTTTATAAGGCGCGACGGGGTGCGTCTCTCATGGGAGTTCCTGACGCCTGCGCTTGATCTCCTCGAGAAGGGCGGGCCGCGCGAGGCGGGCAAACTCCCGGAACTTTCGATTTACAGGGCCGGAAGTTTCGGGCCTGCGGAAGCGGACAGGTTCATCCAGAAGGACGGGAGGCGGTGGCAGAATGATTAGCCCCGGCGGGAAACGGAGGCGCGGGTGATCCTGGCGGGCGACATAGGGGGCACCAAGACATACCTCGGGCTCTTTGACGTAAAAGACGGCCGTCCGGAACTGAAGAAATTCGGATCCTTCCTCAATAGCGGTTTTCCCGGGCATCTCGAAATAATAGAAGAGTTCCTTAAAGACGGCGGCGGCGGCTTGGAGGCGGCCGCCTTCGGCGTGGCCGGGACCGTTTCGGATGACCGCTGCAGCATGACGAACCTTTCATGGGTCGTCGACGGCGGAGAGATAAGAAATAAATTCAGGATAAAAAAGGCGGGCCTTTTAAACGACCTGGTCGCGACAGCCTGGGGCATAGACCTCCTCTCCGGGGGAGACGTCCATACATTGCAGGAGGGAAAAAAGACCGCGGGCAACGCCGCCGTCATCGCCGCGGGCACCGGCCTCGGCGAGTCAATTCTTTACTGGGACGGCTCCTCGCATATACCGCTCGCGTCCGAAGGGGGGCACGCGGACTTTGCCCCGCGTAACCCGATCGAGACGGAACTCCTTTTGCGCCTCGCGGCGATCTACGGCCCTG
>DAIDBB010000275.1 GCA_027310325.1 bacterium
CCCTCAAGTTGACCCTGAAGCTCGTCCCTGTTATCGAATGCCTTACTTCTTTCGCTATCTTTACTTCTATCTTTTCTCCCCCGAGGGGGAGTTTCTTGAGCTCGCGGAGCATCATCCGGAAGTCGACCCCGAGGTCGATGAGCGCCCCCAGGAACATATCCCCGCTTATTCCCATGGGGCAGTCGAAGTAGAGGATCTTCATTGGATATGACCGTTCCTTTTTTAAGCCGGTTTATGGCTTATTTCCTGTTTATAAGGCTGGCGGCATAGGCCGCGCCGAATCCGTTGTCGATGTTTACAACGGAAATTCCGGCGGCGCAGGAGTTTAGCATCGCCAGTAACGTCGTTATCCCTCCGAGGTTCGCCCCGTACCCGACGCTCGTCGGGACCGCTATCACGGGGCGCGCCACGAGGCCCGACACCACGCTCGGAAGCGCCCCTTCCATGCCGGCTACCACAACGAGGACGTTCGCGGATAGTATTATATCCTTCTTGTGGAGGAGCCTGTGTATCCCGGCCACCCCGACGTCGTAAAGGCGTTCGACCCTGTTACCCATGCACTCTGCCGTAACTGCCGCTTCCTCGGCCACCGGCACATCCGAGGTCCCGGCGCAGATGACGAGTATGACGCCCTTCCCGACGTCCCTTATCTCGTGGGACCTTATGAAGAAGGTCCTTGCCGTCACGTTGAAGACGCCGAGCGGAAACGCCTTTTTGAGGGCCTTGCCCTTTTTTTCATCCAGCCTCGTTATGAGCACGTTTTCTTTCCTTTCGAGCATCGTCCCGGCTATCGCCCTTATCTGGGCGATAGTTTTCCCTTCCCCGAAGATCACCTCCGGGAAACCCTGCCGCAGCGACCTGTGGGTATCGACGGTAGCGAACTCGAGTTCCTCAAATGGAAGGGTCTTAAGCCGCTCGACCGCCGCGCCCGTATCGACCCGGCCCGCCTTTACGTCCTCGATAAGTTTCTTTAATATCCTTATGTTCATAGGGAGACTCTTTTAAGGGCCCTTGATATTATCTGTCTTACGTCAAGGAGGAATACCGGCCTTCCGTCGGCCATTACCGTTATGCCGGATACCCCCCAGAGCTTTGATATGGGGGGCAGGAGCGGCTTTATGTAGGCGTCTATCTCGTCCTTGAAGTCGTCCACCTTTATGGCAGCGGAGTTTTCAATGTTAACGGCACTTTCCGCCTTTACACCGTCTTCGACTATGACGATCGTATAGACGTCCTTCGCGCTGTTTTCCTTTATGCCGAGGGCTTTATCAAGGGAGATAAGAGGGATATCCCTGCCGCCGTATTTGAATGTGCCCCCCGCTAGCTCAGCATTCTTCGCCTCGAGCACCTGTTCTATCCTCGATGCCGGCAGCAAAAAGAGTTCATTGCCAGCTGTAACAAGGAGGGCCTTTACGATGGATGAGGTCCGGGGCAGTTCCATTATGACCTTCGTCCCCAGGCCTTTTTCCGACTCGATTCTAAGCCCCCCTCCGAACGCCTCAACCGCGGACTTCACGACGTCCATGCCAACGCCCCTTCCCGAGATCTCGGTCACCTCTTCTTTTACGCTCAGCCCGGGGGTGCAGACGAGCATGAGGACGTCCTCATCGGACATGGCGCGTATCCGTTCCGCGGGAACCCCCATGCCGATCGCCCTGGCTATCACCTTTTCGCGGTCTATGCCGCCTCCGTCATCGGACACTTCTATTATTACCCTGTTTTTTTTGATATAGGCATTTATGGTTATCGTCCCAACGGATGGCTTATTGGCCTCGGCCCTTTTTCCGGGAGGCTCTATGCCGTGGTCCACCGCATTCCTTATCATGTGGACGAGGGGGGACGCGAGGTTTTCAAGGATGGCGCGGTCAACGCTTATTTCCGCGCCTTCGACCTTCAGGTCTACGGTCTTTCCGGTATCGCTGGATATGTCTCGCACCACCCTTGGAAGCCCTTCGGTAAGGTCTTTTATCGGGAGCATCCTTGCCGAGATTATGTTGTCATAAAGGGCGTTTATGGATCTTCCGAGCGTGTGCAGACTGTCCTTTACGGCTATCGACCTGTTGCCCTGGGTGAGCGTCTTAAATGATGAGAGCGTCATGAAAAGGTCTCCGGCGGTGGCCAGCAGGCCGTCGAATATCTTAACGTCGACCTTCATCGTCTGCGAGAGCTTGAGTTCGGCCGCAGGGGCGGGTACGTTTTGAGGGGCCGGGGCCCTGCCTTCGATAAGCCCCTTTATCTCGCCGATGAGAGGGTCTACGTCATAGGTGAGGGGTTTGTCTTCCTCCACCCTTTTTATGAGCTCTTTGAGCGCGTCCGTGCACTTGAAAAGGGCGGTCAACATTGCACTGGAGAGTTTGAGACGCTTTGACCGCACCCTGTCCAGGAGGTCTTCCTGGGCGTGCGATAGCCTTGATATGTTCTCGTACCCCATTGAGGCCGACATGCCTTTTATCGAATGATAGTGCCTGAAAAGGTTTTCTACGGGGGAGGGGTTGTCCTCTCCTTTTTCGAGGCCGAGGAGGCCCTTTTCAATGCCCGAGAGGTGTTCGTCGGCTTCCTGAAGATAGAGGGCCTTGTATTTGGATGTGTCCATATCAAAATGGTATGCGTAAGCCCGGCCATGAACCGGGATTCCGGCCGTTCCCATGCAGCATGCTTTTAGAGGGAGAGAGAGGCACGCCTGTTACGTGCGGCCTTTCAGGCGCCGGTCCCTTCAGTTGAAAGGATCCTCGTCGTCTCGTCAAAGAGGGCGCCCCAGTCGACCGCACGATAGGGCCGTCCTTCTCCGCCCGCGGATACCGCTGGTTTTCCCTCCTGGGCCGATCCTTTAAGCTCTTCTTCCCAGAGAAAAGAGACGTTTGCCGAACCTATGTCGAAACCGAGGATTCGGTTCTTTCCTCTTACGACCACGATCCTCCTGGGGCCTTCTTCGCCAATTCTATCCGGATTAAAGACCTTGCCCAGGTCGACGACCGTTACCGGCTCGCCCCGCAGGCTTATGATGCCGGATACAAACCTTGTCGAGCCCGGAAGGACCGGTATTCTCTCGGATTCCACAATGCTCGCTACGTCAGCGGTATCGAACGCGTACCGTGTTCCATCCAACTCGATAACGAGCTTGTCTTTTTCCATATCGGACACTTTGATTAACCCAGGTTAAACCCTGCCACGACCGCCTTCAATTCCTCGGAAAGCTCCGAGAGTTTCCCCGACGCGGCGATGGTCTCGTTTATGGCCGCTCCATGTTTTTCCACCGCGGCCTCCACCTTTTCGGTGCTCGCGAGGTTCTGGCTGGCGATATCGGCGACCTGTTCTATGGTCTGGACCGTTCTTTCGACCTTTTCTTTCTGCTTGTGCGTTAGCCCGAGTATAAGCGTGGACTTTTCAGCCACGTCCGACGTGTAGTTCGTGATGTCGACCAGTATCTCCCGGACCTTCCTGACGTCGTCCCTCCCGCCCTTCAGGTTCGAAGTGCCTTCGCTCGCCGACGACACGACCCGCTCGACCTCCATCTTTAACTCCTTTACGATGAGCGAGACGTCCTCGACGCTGTTATTCGTGTTGTCGGCGAACCTTCGCACCTCTTCCGCGACCATTGCAAAGCCCCTTCCGTTCTCTCCCGCTTTTGATGCCTCTATGGTAGCGTTAAGAGCCAGGAGGTCCGTCTGGCGCGAGATGTGCGTTATGACGTCCAATATCTTCGGTATATCGTTCAATTTCTCCTTAAGGCGTACGGCGGCGCTTTCCGTGTTCTCTATGCCCTTGAAGATCGTCTCCATCTTTTCCATGGCCGACGTCGCCGTGGTGGCCCCTCTCTGTACCATGGAGTTGACCTTCTGTGAGGCGTTGGCGCTTTCGGTGA
The DNA here is from genome assembly GCA_027310325.1 of bacterium. Classification (GTDB taxonomy): domain Bacteria; phylum Desulfobacterota; class GWC2-55-46; order GWC2-55-46; family GWC2-55-46; genus JAKAIQ01. The sequence goes on from DAIDBB010000275.1 coordinate 3,863, forward strand.
CTTTTTTGGCGACGTCGTCGGCGAGCTCCGCCATGGATTTGACCGAGCGGGAGACGTCTCCTATGTGGTTGGCCTGTTCGAGGGCGCCGTCGAATATGCTCGAAGATCCAGAGATTACCTCTTTCGATGTCTCGTGCCCTTTTGTGACTACCGAGCTGAACATGCTCTGGGCCTCGGCGAGATTTGCGACAGTCTCGCTTATGCGTTCCACAAGGCCCTTAAGGTTTATCGCCATAAGGGAGAGCGCCTCTTCGAGGTCGGCCATCTCGTCCTTGAAAAGACTCGCGTCCCGGTGTAGCTCATCGGCGTTCGTGAGGTCGCCTTTGCTTATCTTCTGGGCTATGCCCGTAAGAAGGCTGAACTGCCTCGTGAAGCTCTTGGTGAAAAATGACCCGAGGACGAGCCCTATGACGATGGCGGCAAGAAAACTCAAAGGCTGCCTGAGCCATTCCACGACGTCGAATTTGTCGATGATACCGGGTATGAACGCGGCCGCCGCAACAACGGCGATGAAGCCGAGTATGAATTTGTATCCTATCGGTATTTTTACGTTCATGGCTCCGCCTTTGCCCTAAGGCCCACAATTATAGAATTGTTTCCCGGCCAAAGTCAATTGCCGGACGGTATCAAGCCAAACCTGATTATAAGCGTAAGACCGTTAAAAAGATGTGACTTTTTCCTGTCGATAAAGCGTGACGTTGCTCGGCCTCAAAAATGCTCGAAGCCCAATCTTTGGAGCTTGATGGTTTTGCCGTTTAGTCCTATTATGGTAAGCCTTCCTTTCCCGCCTTTGGCTACGATGCGGCCGATAGGTGTTATCATGGTGTCGGTCTTTCTCCCAAGGCCCTCTATTTCCGCCAGGTTAGCCGATGACGTGAATAGCAGTTCATAGTCTTCCCCTCCCGAAAGCACAAGCCGGGCCCAGTCTTTTTTAGAGGAGGCCGCATATCGCCTCATCTCTGCGGAGATAGGGACTCTCGCCAACTCGATTATCGCGCCCACCCCGCTCTGCTCGCAGACGCGGTCAAGGTCGAGCGTGAGTCCGTCGCTTATGTCTATCATCGAATGGGCGAGTCTTTTACTCGCAAGCGACCTTCCTGCCCGCAGCCTCGGGGCCGGGTCGAGGTGCCTCGACGCCGCCCTTTTAAAAGGCCCTTTAGACAGGGACTTTATCCCGTTTCTCTTAAGCTCCGTCAGCCCGAGGGCCGAATCCCCGATTGTGCCTGTAACATAGATGGTGTCTCCGGGCCGCGCACCGCTCCTGTAGACGACCTCGTTTGCAGGCATCTCGCCAATTACGGTGGTCGCGACCATGATGCCGCCCTTAATCCCGGAAGTATTGCCTCCCGCTATGACCGCTCCGAACCGCTTCGCGCAGTCAGATATGCCTCTGTACAGCTCGTCGAGGAACTTTTTTTTTGTTGCGGACGGCAATCCCAGGGAGATGAGCGCAAAAAGCGGCTCGCCTCCCATCGCTGCTATGTCAGAGAGAGAGATGCTCAGGGACTTTTTTCCGAGAAGATAAGGCGTGGTGAAGTCCGGCTTGAAGTGAATTCCCTCGATGAGGACGTCCGTCGTGGCCAGAAGGGCCCTCCCGGCCTTCTGGACCGTAACGCTTGTGTCATCACCGATGCCCTTTATGAGGCGGGGGTGCGCCAAGGCAAACCTTTTCTCAAGGTCCCTTATTATCCGTTCCTCGCCGAGTCCCTTAAGAAGCATTCCCGGATGCCAGACTTTTTAACGGAATGCCGGAAAACTCTTTGAGAGAGGCTTTTTGGCGCCGCGCACGGTAATTGTTTAGCCGCCCGCCGCACGGCGAAGGCGAACATAATTCATTTGACTTGGTAGGATAAATTGCCGTCCGCATGGACAAGTTTCTCTCAAACCCGGACTTCTGATTCGGTTCGCAATCTCTTAAAACCTTTCTACAGTCGGCAGCTCGCCGACCCACGAAGTGATGAGGCGAGCTATAGAAATGTTTCATTCCTTACCGGTTGAAGCCGTCGAAGACCGCTTCAACAAGCCTCCCCCCAAGGGCTTTTCAGCAACCCGCTAAAGCGCGGCATGGGTTTTCCGCCTTTCGGCCCTGAGCCTGCGGGGAGGCTTTTTAAGGACCTTCGGCTTTTTCTTGAAGATCACATGGAGAACGTCGTCCATGTGCTTTACCGTTATGAACTTCATCTGCTTCCTTACGTCCTTAGGTATCTCTTCGAGGTCCTTTTTGTTCCTTTCGGGAAGTATGACGGTCTTTATCTTCGCCCTCAAAGCGGCAAGGCATTTTTCCTTTATGCCACCTACCGGCAGGACCCTCCCCCTCAATGTTATTTCGCCTGTCATGGCTATATCCTTGTTTACCGGCGTCTTTGTGAGCGCCGATATGAGGGCGGCGGCCATGGTTATACCGGCCGAAGGCCCGTCCTTGGGTATGGCCCCGGAAGGGACGTGTATGTGGATATCGATATCCTTGTAGAAGTCCGCCGGCAGGTTGAATTCCTTGGCCCTGGACCTGGCGTAGCTTAATGCCGCGTGAGCGGACTCCTTCATGACGTCTCCGAGCTGCCCGGTCAGCGTTAGCTGCCCCTTGCCCTGCATGATGGTAGCCTCGATATGCAGTATCTCTCCTCCGACAGGGGTCCACGCCAGCCCTGTCGCCACCCCTACCTCGTCGGCCTCCTGCTCGGCCTCCGGTATGTATTTAGGTATGCCGAGATATTCGTAAAGGACCTTGGGCGTTATTATCGTCGTAGTGGTCCTCCCTGAGGCGACCTTTCTGGCGACCTTACGGCAGAGCGAGGCCACTTCCCTTTCAAGGTTACGGAGCCCCGCCTCCCTCGTATATTCCGATATTATCCTGCGTATCGTCTCGTCCGGGAAGGCCAGGAGCTTTTTAGAGAGCCCGTGCTCCTTTATCTGCCGGGGTATTATGAAGGTCTTGGCTATCTGGAGCTTCTCCTCCTCGGTATACCCCGGAAGGTTTATGACCTCCATCCTGTCCAGGAGCGGCTCGGGGATCGGGTCGGTCATGTTGGAAGTAGTTATGAACATCACCTTCGAAAGGTCGAACGGGACGTTAAGGTAATGGTCGCTGAAGGCGTAGTTCTGCTCGGGGTCGAGCACTTCAAGTAGGGCCGAGGACGGGTCGCCCCTGAAGTCCATCCCGATTTTATCTATCTCGTCCATCATGAATACCGGGTTATTCGTCCCGGCCTGCTTTATGCCCTGGATGATACGGCCCGGCAGCGCCCCGACGTATGTGCGCCTGTGGCCCCTGATCTCGGCCTCGTCTTTTATTCCGCCCAGGGATATCCTTACGAACTTCCTGCCCATGGCCTTCGCGATGGAACGGCCCAGCGAGGTCTTGCCCACGCCCGGGGGGCCGACGAAACAGAGTATCGGGCCCTTGGTCTTTTTCTGAAGTTTCCGGACGGCCAGGTATTCGAGGATGCGCTCCTTTATCTTCTCGAGGTTATAGTGGTCGGAGT
>DAIDBB010000311.1 GCA_027310325.1 bacterium
AGAAAGAGCCGTTCAGGGCTATGGAGTGGAGCATCAGGTCCATGTACCGTTCTTTTTCGTGATAGAACATGGGAACTATCGACTTTTCAAGTTTATCGTAAAGCGAGGCCGCGTCCTTCGCGGCATCACCCGCCCCTTCGCCCCTCGCCCCTATGGCCCAGCCGGTAATGCCCTCGATGCACCCTTCTATCCACCAGCCGTCAAGGACGCTCAGGGAAGGCACCCCGTTCAGGGCCGCCTTCATGCCGCTGGTGCCTGAAGCCTCAAGGGGGGGCTGCGGCGTATTGAGCCACAGGTCAACCCCCGATGTTATCAACTTTCCCAGTTCGATATCGTAGTTCTCAAGGTAGGCTATCTTTACATCCTTCTTCAGAGATTCCTTTATCTGGAAAATCTTTTTGATAATCTCTTTGCCGCCCTGATCTTTTGGATGGGCCTTCCCGGCATAGACGATCTGGACGGGCCCCGTCATGGATGAAATTCTCTTCAGCCTTTCGAGGTCATGGAAAAGAAGGTCCGCCCTTTTATAGGTGGCGGCCCTCCTGGCGAACCCTATGATAAATGAATCCACATCCATCCCCGCGTTGGTCTGCCGGTTGACATGCTGTATCAATCTTTTCTTAACGCTTGAATGGGCCTCCCATACCTCCCCTTTGGGGATGCTGAGGCCGTAGCGGAGGCTGAAGTTGTCCAGCCTCCAGCCGGGTATGTACCGGTCGAAAAGCCCGGCGAAAGGCTCGGAGACCCATGTGGCGGCATGGACGCCGTTTGTTATGGCCTCTATCGTATAACCCTTGAACATGAGGCTTGCGGTCTCGCCGTGCCTCTTTGCAACGCCGTTTATATAGTGGCTTAGGTTAAGGGCCAGGAAGGTCATATTGAGGACCCCCTCGCTGCAGAATACCTCCTTCATGTCATATATTTCCCTGCGTCCGAGGACCCGGTTCACGAGGTCCATGGGAAACTGGTCGTGTCCGGCCTGCACGGGCGTGTGGGTCGTGAAAACACACCTTTTCCTTATGGCCTCTACGTCGCCGTGATTGAAGGTGCTCCTTCCGGCCATTTTGGCCTCTTCATCGAGGAGTTCGAGGGTAAGGAGGCTTGCGTGCCCTTCGTTCATGTGGAACCTTTCAATGGCGCCATAGCCCAGGGCCCTTAGCATCCTGACGCCCCCTATCCCCAAAACAGCCTCCTGGCAGAGCCTGTAATGCCCGTCTCCGCCATAAAGCAGATGAGTTATGGTCCTGTCCCATTCGGAGTTTTCCGGAAGGTCCGAGTCGAGAAAATACACCGGCACGCTGAACCCGCCGGCGCCCCTGACCATGTACCTCCAGGCCCTCAGCCAAACGGTCCGCCCCTCTACCGTCACATTGACCTTCTGCGGCATCTCTTCCATGTAGTCTTCCACCACCCATTCCGCAGGCTCCTCTATCTGCCACCCGCCCGGATCGAGCCTCTGGTAGAAGTAACCCCGGCGATAAAGGAGCGTCATCGCCACCATGGGGATCTTTTGGTCGGCGGCGGAGCGGACCGTATCGCCCGCAAGGACTCCAAGGCCGCCGCTGTAGGTCGGCATACCGACCTCAAGGCCTATTTCCATGGAAAAATAGGCTACAACGGCAGCTCCCTCGGGTGTTCCTTCGGCAAGGTAAAACCGTTCGGGTCCCTTTTCGAACTTCTCCCTGCACCCGGCGCTGCAGAAAAAATAAGTCCTTCCCCTGTATTCCGTCTTCTCGGCGCCGGCTTCGTTTATTTTCATTCTGCAGACGGGATCTACGGCCATAAACGCCTCCTGGTCTCGCTTTCATATCCGCAGCCGACGGGCGGATGCGCCGCCCACTGCGCCGTAAACGGCGGATCATTATACTCGCCCTGTTTCATAATTTATGCCGGGCCCCGTTAACAGGCCTCCCCCTTACCGCACCTGCACCAAACGCAGGCGCAATCTTCGCCGTGGCAGCCCCTGTCTATGAGCCTGCTCCTGTAATTCCATCTCGCAAGGGGATACATGACCCTCTTCCAGAACGGACCGGCGTATTGCCTTCTTATCTCCCCGACCGCGTCGCGACGCCCAAGGACGTTTATAACGTATGCGTATCCTCTGTTCCCCAGCCTCTCGAAGAGGAACCGGTTTACGAGGGACGTGCGCTGCCAGGGCAAAAGCTCCTTTTTTACCAGGGACGCGTATTCCCTCCCTTCAATGATGCTCTTGGCGGCCAAATAGCCGGAAACCATCGCATACCTCAGCCCGAAGCCCCAAAGACAGTCTTGAAGCCCGGCGGACTCTCCGGCGTAGCATCTGCCGTTTTCATAAGCGGGCTTTCCGAAGAAGAAATTCCCGTAGCCGCCGAACTCCTTTTCGCCTTTTATTTGGAGGCGGGGGAAGGCTTTTCTGAACGCCTCTTTCGAGGCCTCGAAGCATTCACCCTCCCTTTTAAACTCCTTGAACATGCATGTCGCCAGGGTCGCCCTCCCTTCATTGACAAGAAGATACGCGTAGCCTTTCGGCGCTATCCTGTCATCAAGGATTGCCGCGGCTATGTCCTCCATGTCGGTATCAAATACAATCCCCTTTGCTATGGCGTCGGCGGCCATGGGGCCTATGGCCACGATGCCCCCATCTTCAAGCTTATCGACCCTTTTGTTGAAAATGACCTCGGCCCCCGCTTCCAGGGCAGTATTTAAAAGCCATCTGTCGAGGGAACCGGACCCGCCGCCTCTCATGACGAGATAGAAAAAAGGTTCTCCCGACCTCATGACCGTCGGGTTAAGCCCCGAATCAAAGGCCGTAATCGCGCTGTAAGGCCGGCAGATAAGACCGGCGTCCCTGAGGGAGAGCCCGATCCTCTCAAGGAAAATCAAGACGTTCTCTTCCGTGCTCCAGTTCTCAATGCCCTGAAAGTCGCCATGGAACCTGTTCCCGACGTCTTGATTTTTCTCATAGACGGTCACTTTGAATCCGGCCCTCGCAAGGTTTATCGCGGCCGTCAAGCCGGCCGGGCCGGATCCTACTATTTCAACCTTTTTTTTCATAGACGGGCTTTCTATTTTCCTTTTCCGCTATTTCGCTTTGCCTTCAATTTCTTCACCCTCCCCGCCCGCGCTTATTCACGGGATGCATGCCGGGTATATAAGCTATTCCTCAAAGCCGCGGCTAAACAGTTCCACCGGCGCCGGTGCTTTTCCTTTAACGGTATTCGCCCTGGCACAGGACTATCCGCCTTTGATCTTACTCGCCAGGTCCTTTTCCCTCGGTACTCCAACAAATTCGAGTATGCCGTTTATTACAACACCGGGGGCCGACATAATGGGATATTTCTGCAATATCTCCGGATGTTCCGTGACGTCTATCAATTCATATTTCACGCCCATCCTGTCAAGCATTCTTTCGACGACCGCGCAGCTTGTGCACGATGGAGTAGTAAGCACCTGGACGGCAGCCATTCTCACCCCTCCTTTATGAACTGCTCCGGGGCCGACTCGAAGGCCCACTGGCAGGACGCGGAGCAGAAATAATATGTTTTGCCCTTATACGTTGTCCTGGCCGCCTTTTTTTCATCGACTTCCATGCCGCAAACAGGGTCCTTTTCCATAGTGGCGCTCCTTTCATTTTGATTTGCCGTATAATAAAAAGAAGATGCCGAATACGCCCGTAGCGATGGAGTTATAAAACCAGAACTGCGTGGGGATATTCGCCACCGCCGTGTCTCCGACAAGGCCTGCCCACCCTATGAAGTAAGCGACGAGGCCGCACGCTATGGACAGCCACGCAAAAAACAACCATATCCGCTCCATTTTCACCCCCCCCTTTCACTTTATGGCCGGCCTGCGGGAAGCGCCGAAAAACGAGGATAATCCAGGGACAAACCTAAACCCGGGTTACGCTTATTTACCCATCGATGGCATCTCCTTCAACATCTTCCTGGTCGCCTCAGGCAGGCCCTCGGACAACCCGGCGAGTTTCATTGCGTCAAGGCCTATATCGAACAGGACTAGATCCCAGACAAGGAATATTATAAAGGCGGTCAGCACTTCTTTACGCGAACGCGGGTATTTGAGCCAGAACCAGAAGACCACGATAAAAGTGACCGCGAGGTTCATCCATGCCCCGTACTCGACAAAAGGCACCTTCTTCTCGATCTGTCCGATGGGTATGGCCGCCTCCCCGAGCATCTTGCCTCCCGTCTTCATGAAGGCATAGTTCAGGCCCTCATGGAACACCCCGCCCTCATACCAGAGGTGGCCGTATATCCCGTTGAAGATTATAAAGGAGCCCAGAACGACCAGGGCCCACGCGGTAAACTTTCTTATCGCGTCCATCCTTTTGGTAAGGCCGCCGATAGCGTTGACGCCGAGGATCCCAAGGACAGTCAAGAAAAGAAGCGGGACCACCCGCCCTATCCCGTTAACGCCCATAAGGAGCGCCCCCTGCATCCAGTCCCCGGTCGTCGCGGCATATGTCAGGATGACGTAGGTCACGGGGTTGGGGCAGCCGACGCCCGCATTTCCCAAAAGGAGCCCGAGAAGGAAGACCTTTACGTAGTCCCCCTGCCTCTGTATGAACCCCGGCATCCTCATGTAGGTCGGGACCCTGAATTTTATGAGATTAAGCTCGCTTAAGCCGAATATGAAGGCCGCAATCCCCGCGACCCCGTACATGATCCTCGTGGCGTTGTCAAGGCCCAGGTATTTGCCGACCTGCGCGATGGCGGCCCCGTAAATGGAAAGCGTTATGGTAAGCCCCACGCCGAAAAGCACCGACATGACGAGGCCCTTCCTCGCGCCGCCCGATGACATCGCGAGCGGGACTATTATAAAGACGAGCGGAAGAGTGCAGGGAAGGACGATATTGGATATGCCGCCGGAGAAGGAAAGAAACATCGTAAGGGTCTTCGCCGGGGTGGTGGCAAGGTAGATAAAGCCGAAGAGCAATACGGAGAAGAGGGCGAAGGCTAAAACTACGAGGTAGACCCTGAACCTTTTCTCTTTTTCCGATAGTTCGTTCATCATATCCGCCCCTTTCTTGGGCCGCTGGATTAACGTCTTTACTTATGGTAACCCATGGACTTCAGGGCCTTCCGAGCTTCATGTTAAAAAGATTGTAAAGCGGCGCAAAGACGAGCCCCGCGTAGATGCCGTAAAGAAAGCTCTCGGCAAGACCAAGGAAAAAACTGCCCCAGGTCAGCCACACGAAACCCGGCAAAAGCCTGTACCATGCCTCGAACATCGCATGCTCCGGGAATATGAGGTCGTATACGACGCACAGCGCGTAAGTAAAGCTCAGGAACGTCCCCGCCGCAAGACCAACCACCTTCCACTCCAGATATCTCATGGCAGTCCTCCGTGTTTTAAAAAGGCCCTTTTCGCTCAGCAACCGCCCCTGCGTTCATGCCCCTCTTTCCGCCTCTTTTCCCTCTCATCGACGTCAGGACCCTTTCCGTGTTCGTGTCCCGCTTCCACTTCATGACGATGGTCTTCCCCGTCGCCGCCTTCGCCGCCGCCATGAGCGTGGCCGCCTCCGCCGTCGCACCCGGCCTTTTTCATGATCAGATAGAAGAATACCCCGATTACAACAAGCCAAAGTATTGGGTACAAGCCTTTCATCCTCCACCTCCTTGACGGATTCAACAAGTTTCCCCCAAAAAGTGTTTTTCAGCAATCTGTCAGGAAGAAAAGACGGACTCTTTTCTTCTCCTTTCTTTTCCGGTTTTGAAACCAGGGCGGGCCGGCCGTAAGCGTTTCTGCTTCAGGCGGCATGGTTTATATCGCCCTTGCGGCAGAATCTTCGGGAGCGCGGGCACGGCGCGTCTTTCTCATTTTATTTCTCCGTGCTTGTTTTCTCCGTTTCAGCGCCCTTCGGCCCGTAGAACCACATCTGGTACAGGGAGGTCAGGGCCTGGACCGCGAAGGAAATCCCCATCAACACCCCTCCGGCAAGGACGGTATATGCAAAAACGGGAATATACTTCGTTATCCACCAGGACCCTATATCAAGGGCGATGGCAAGGAACGGGACGGCTACCAGGGAACGCTTCAGCCACACCGGCATCTCGGCGAGGATGAATATGCGGCCGAGGAGATAAAAGATCAGGCCGATGCCGAAGAGGTGGATGTGGGAAACCCTTGCCAGGGAGGCAATGGACATGCCGGTATCGGCCGCGGCCAGCGGCTTTATCTTCTCGTAACTGGAGAAGTCAGGTATCGCGAGGCCCGATTTCGGGTTGTGGCACTTTACGCATTTTTCGTCGATTATGGGTTTTATCTTCGCAATATACTGTTTCTCCGTGGAGCCCGCGTATATCCATTTCACGATCTCATCATGCTCCGGGGGGTTATGGTACACCCTCATGGGGCCGTTCAGGGCCGCCTCAAGCCTCGTGCCGGAACGGTTCCCGTAGTACTTGAGCTCTATATCCTTCACGGAAAACCCGACAACGGTGTACGTTAAAACCATGGCCAGCAGGTAACCCGCCGATAAGGTCAAGATGAAAAGCGTGTCCAGCATCTTCTCCGACACCGAGCAGTCCGAGAACCTCCTATAACGCATCGTTTACTCCCTCCGTGGTCATTTCTTCTCCGTCAGCTCTTCAACCTTCCTTCTCAAGGCTTCTTCCCTCACCCCGCCGCTGAATTCAAGACGGCCGTTTATGACGATGCCCGGGGCGGCCATGAGCATATGCTTGCGGGCCGCTTCAGGGTGCTCGGCCACGTCAACGATTGATAACTTCAATCCCGGCAGTTCCCTTTGGAGCTTTTCAAGGACAGCCTTTGCCGATTCGCAGTTGTCACACCCGGCCATGGTCAGAAGCTCGATTTCTATCACCGTGTTCTCCTTCATCTATTCTTACGAGCCTCTTGAGGCCGGGCTTCTCCCCGCTCTTTTTCCACGAAAAGCTCGCAAAGGCATCTTCCAAGAAGCCTCACTTCGTCCAGGTGATAAACGCAAGGGCAGATGATGAGCCTGTCCTTGTCCGCGTCCCCGCTTACGGGCCTGCATGGACAAAAACGCTGGCCGTATTTTTCGTCATTCGCGAGAAGCCTCTGGATTATCCGGTCGACCCTTTTACCGTCCGGATTTAACGCGATCCCGTGCTTCCCGGCGTGCATTTCAAATAGCTCCAGGAGCTTCTGTGCGTTCATCTATCATCACCGCCGTGAAAACCGGCCGGAACCGAGCCGTTCATCGCCGTTTGCCGTGATGAACGGCCCTCCCGAGGCCGGTCCTACCTTGCCCCTTCCTTAAGCTCCCATTTAAAGACCGTCTCCTTTACCCCTGCGAGGTCTTTGAACAGGAGTTCTACAGACCCGGACTTCCCGGGATTCTTAAACCTTATCTTCCCTTCCCTGTGGTGGCCGGAGCCGGAAGGCTCCGCCGAAACCGGGCTGTAGGCCGTGCCGCTCTCGTCCCTCAGTAAAACGCTTTTATCTAACCTGTAGGCATCCAGGTCGACCGTATGAGTGTCGAGTTTGACCTCGAACTCAAGTTCCTCTTCTCCCCCAACGGCCTGAGGGTTCTTGAAGGCGGCGTTTATCTTGACCTCTCCGGCGGACTTCTCCTGGGCCGCAACTCCCTCGCCTTTCCCGCCGGACGTCCCTCCCATCATGCCGCCGCCCATCATGCCGCCCATCATCTCTTCCATCCCCGGGGCCCTTTTCATCAGCTTCTTGAGCGATTGCCTTTGTTCATCGGTAAGGGCCTTCCTTGCCTCGGAGAAGGCCGCTAAACGCAGGTACCTTATCTCCGTTTCGATGCCTTCGGCCTTCTTCAGGCCGTCTCTTGTCC
>DAIDBB010000326.1 GCA_027310325.1 bacterium
CTCCTTTCCCTTAGCGGCGGAAGCTCCACGGGGACGACCTTGAGCCTGTAGTAAAGGTCCGCCCGGAATCTTGCGTCATTAACGGCCTGCTCAAGGCTTTCGTTAGTGGCGGCCACGACCCTGATGTCGACCTTTATTAAAGAGTTGCCGCCTACCCTTTCAAAGGACCTTTCCTGGAGCACCCTCAAAAGCTTGACCTGCATGTCCCTCGGCAGGGTCGAGACCTCGTCTAGGAAAACGGTCCCTCCGTTGGCATGCTCAAACCTTCCTATCTTTCTCTCGAACGCCCCGGTAAAGGCCCCCTTTTCATGGCCGAAAAGCTCGCTCTCCATGAGCGCCGGCGGTATCGCACCGCAGTTAATCGCCACAAAGGGCCTTTCCCTTCTATCACTCAGGCCGTGCAGGCTCCGGGCCACAAGCTCCTTACCCGTCCCGCTCTCACCCGTTATGAGGACACTTGAGGAGACCGAGCATACCTTCTTGATGACTTCTAAGACCTTAAGCATCCTTGGAGAACGGGTTATTATCATATTTTAATAATAAGTTAAATAATATCGACCTAAAATAAAATACTTCGTTTATTTAGTTATTTTAATATCACTATTAGTTTATAATGTCAAGCGCTATTTTTTAATTTTTTTTAGGAGGTCTGTCGGTATATTCCAAAGACGGTAAAATCAACCCTTGTCTATCTGCCGCAACTCTCTCATCGCGTAATTCAATCCTGAATAAGCCGTAACAAGGACCGTCAGCACGGAAAGGAGGATAAAGGCATTATCGTGCCTCGCCGATAGTGTTAGCGCGTAGAATATCGTTATTATCTGAAGGGCGGTAGTCATCTTGCCGGAAAAGGTAGGCGAGATATTCACCTTTTTTCCGGTCACCCTGAGCACCATTACGGCAGCCAGTATGGCGGCGTCATATATTATGACCGGCACGCTGAGCCAGAGCGGGACATATCCCTTGAACGCAAGGGCTACGAATGCGCTTGAAAGAAGGAGCTTGTCTGCTACAGGGTCGAGGTTGGCCCCGAGCTCGGTCCTCCGGTTCAACCTCTTCGCCAAAAGGCCGTCGAGAAGGTCGGTGAGTCCCGCGGCCGCAAAGACGACTATTGACCAGTTAAGGATGTCGTTAAGGACAAGGTACAGGAATACCGGCGCAAGGAGTATTCTTAGGATAGTGAGGGCATTCGGGATGTTCTCGATCATGACCTAGGGAAGCCACTGGAAATAAGTCTCTTTCTTGTCCCTGGTTGCGACCGTGCCCTGGGGAAGAGTGGCAAAAGACGAATCCACAAGCCTCTGCATCTTCGGCTCATACGCCTTTATCACGGCGAATTCCATCGAAGACGTGTCTAACCTCAAGTCCATGTCCCTGTCGTGATACTCAGCAGCCCAGAGTCTTGTCCCGCGCGACGAGTAGAGCTCGAAACGCGTCTTCACATTAAGGGAGGCGTAAGTGACAAACTCGGTCTTTTTCCATTCGTCGACCCCGATATAAAGGACCGCGTCGGCGTTAAGGAGCCTAGACAACTCGACCGGGTCCTTTCCGGTCAGGGTCTTGCCGACCTTGGCATTCGTCTCCTCGAGAGGTATGGTCCCGTAATTCATCGACCTGAGCTTCTCGGAGGCCATCGTCCGGAGGAGCAGACTGATGCCTTCCGTTTCCGCATTCACTTCCGCGCCCCACTCGACCGGCAGAACCGCTACGGCGCGGGGCCTAATCCGCGAGTACTGGTCGGAAACGACATACTGTATGGGGGAGCCGCACCCGGCAAGGACAAGAACCAATATTAAGAGTCCTGCTATCTTCCTTATCATACTACTCTTCCGATGCCGGCACGCTCGCGGCCTTTATTACTATCGACTCCTGCCCGCCCGGGGCGACCGCATATTTGCCGGCGACCTCTTTGGCTATCCTTTCCGTAAGATTCCGGCCGCTGCCGTTTATCTTTGCCGTCAGCACGATCTTCCCCCTGTAAAAAGAATCGTAGGAGATATCGTTTATGGCCGCTATCCCTTCGAGGGACGCGAGCAAGCCCTTAAAAGCCCTGTAATCGGTAACCCCGAGTATTATGATCTTAACGAACGACGCCCCGCCGCCCTGGGTCATGCGGCCTACGAGATTTCTAAGCTGAGCGGAATCTATGTTCGCCTCTATCCATACATGATAGTACTCGACTCCCGCCTGGTTCGGCATCATTGCCGGGTCAGGGGCCGTGGCAGGGGCGGTGTTCGGGGCGGCCATATGCGTAATCCAGCCGTCGGAGACTATCCTGTAGTTAAGGATGAAGTTACGGGGGTTCGCGTATATTTCAGACTCTATCGATTCGTTCTGGACGGGGTTGACGGATATCGCCTCTTTTTTAAGAAGGGACGCGAGGGCCGTTGATACGGCTTTCCTCAGGGCCTGCTCAAGGGCCTCTTTTTTGACGTCCGTTTTTTCCTCGGACCTCTGGACCGAGCCCTCGGCCTGTACGGCCGCCCAGTCCTCCGCGTAAGCGAAGGCCGGATAGACCAGGACAAAAAAGACATAAGCGATGAGTAACGGGTATTTTTTCAATTCAGGTGCCTCTCCACAACCATCATTATATCTTTTTTTTGCTCCGGAGAAAACCATATTATCCCTGGGTCTTTCCTGAACCATGT
>DAIDBB010000331.1 GCA_027310325.1 bacterium
GGAATGCGTACTATAATAATTTAAAGCCGCTTTTTTTTCAACGGCAATCGTCGATCTTTTATTAAAAAAACTCCCGTCCGTTAACATATTCTTAAAAAAGAACGGTTTTAAGCTCGAGCCTCAAAAGGGCCGGGCCAGGGCTTGCAATCCCCGCCTTTTACAATACAACGTGAAAGTCGCGGAGGGGTTGATTGGAAACCTTTATTACATCCTAATTCCTCCGCCCTCCACGATGTCTTCATCGTGCTTCGGTCTGTGGATCGCCCTTGCGACCCCGGCCTTACTTCTGCCCGGCGTCCTCCATCCATTAGAACTCGCGCCGCCCGCCCGGGGGCGCCGCGGCCCGCTTTTTTAATTTCGCTTCCAGGCGATACAAGATAGCGCTTCATGCCATTGCCTTTTTTGATGGACAGGGGCGGTCTAGTTGCCGCTCCTTCTCCCCTTTTCGGCCTCCCGCGCCTCCCTGAACTTCTCCCTGCATTTTTCCATCTCCTCCCTGCTCCCCGCCGCGGCGACACAGGCGCGAAGCTCCTGAAAAAGGCCTATCTCCCCGTCGATCCTCTCGAGCGCGGTCGATTTTCTTTTATCAAAGTCGCCGTCCTTCTGCGCCGCCGCGGGAGCGGGCGGGTCCGCGGCAAGGGCCGGGACCGAAAGCAACGCAAACGCCAAAAGGGCGGCCGGCATGAGAGTCCTTTTCATATCTATACCTCCATATTTATTGACGTGCGGCGGGGCGCGGGAAAAACCGGTCGTAACCAATCAGTTAATATCATCCGGAGAGCGTTGTGTCAACCCGGTTTTTGGGCCCCGGAGTGAAACCGGGTTTTTAAAAGGCAGCGCGGCCGCTTCGCGCGGCGGCGGCAAATGGTTAACGGATACTTTTAGCGCGCGTCTTTAAGAGGCCCGTCAGGGCGCGTGAAACGCCCCCGGCGGAGCGCGCTTTGTGCCATAAATCACAGAACGGACGGGCCCTTTGACATTAATATGTTGCGAGGAGAGAGAAAAGAGGCTTTACCAGGGATGAGTCCACCTCTAAAAGCAACCGACAAAAAAAGGAGCAGAGAATGAAAAGGCGTCTGATGAAACTGGCGGCCGTGGGCCTCGTCGCCGCGTCCATGGCCGGGTGCGGCGGAGGCGCGTCCGGGGTAGGGACCACGGCGGGCGGGTCGGTCACAAACATCTCGGGGATCGCGTCAAAAGGGCCGTTAAGGGGCTCAACGCTTACGATATACGCCCTTAACGCGGACGGCACGTACGGCGCGGTCCTCGGGACAAAGAGCACCTCGTCGTCCGACGGCGCGTACTCCGCGTCCCTCGGCTACACCGGGGACGCGATAATCGTGGTGACCGGCGGGACGTACATAGACGAGGCGACGGGGAAGGTCGTAAGCCTCGCCACACCGCTACGCACCGTCGTAACCGGCCTTACCGGCACGACGGCCATAGCCGTCACTCCCATGACCGAGGCCGCGGCCGAGATGGCCCTTGCCGACAAGAGCGCCTATACCCTTAAGACCAGGATACAGAACGCGAACTACGTCCTCGGCGCGATGTCCAGGAACATCAATATAGTAAATACCCAGCCCGCCGACCCGACGATCGCCCCGTCGTCGTCCGCCACGACGGACTCCATCACCTACGGGCTCCTTCTCGGTACGGTCTCGCAGATGATGAAGGACGGCAAGGCCGCGAGCGTCCAGGACGCGATAACGAAGATCACGACCGACCTCGCCGACGGAGACTACAGGGCCGAGACGATGGCGCCGGTCGTAAAGACGGAGCTCGCGAACTTCCTCGCCAACCCGAGGAACAAGACCGGCATAACCTCGCTTACGCAGACGAAGCTAACCGGCGCGCTCGATTACATTGCCGCCAGCGCGGTCTATCCGCCGCAGGTCCAGACGGACCTCCAGATGGCCAAGAACATCGCGTCGGAGGTGAGGAACACGCTCCTTTCGATCTATAATGCACAGCCGACGAGCGTGAACGGCGTGGTGCAGACCCCGTTCCAGAACCTCTCGGACGAGCTCAAGACGAAGCTCGGCAAGACCCTCTACACGACGGTGGCGAGGACGGCCTGGTTCGTCCAGGCGGCGGCCACGAAGGCCCCGGGCGCGTACGTCATCACGGACCCGGCCACCGGCGACACCCTGAACATAACCATCTCTTCGACCAATACCGCCACCATTACGGTCACGAGCGGGGGGACGAGTGTCGCGAGCGGCAACCTCGCGTTCACGAAGGACGGCTCCGGCAACATAGTGTCCGGCACGTTCACCGGCACCCTCGACGCGGCCATAGGGGCGCTGACGGCGAACATCGGTTTTACCGATACCGTGACGAACGGGCTTCTGGCCTCGATGTCGTTTACCGGCTCGATAGCCGGCCAGGGGCTCTCGCTCGACATGACGCAGACGGGCGGGGGCCTCAATATAACGTTCTCGCCGCAGCCTG
>DAIDBB010000335.1 GCA_027310325.1 bacterium
GCCGTAAACGAGGGCCCGGAGGCTTTATATAAACGCGGCCATGAATTGTTCAACTCGGGCAGATACGCTGAATCGAGGGCGGCTTTTTCGGCACTCCTCAAGTCATACCCGACGGACAAGCTCGCGAATAACGCCCGCTACTGGATCGGCGAGTCATACTATTCCGAAAGGGCTTTCGAGAGCGCCCTTAAGTTTTTCGAGGAGGTCGCCGGAAAATACCCACACGACAACAAGACCCCCGATAGTCTTCTCAAGGCAGGACTCTCTTATATCGAATTGAACAATAACGATAAGGCCCGGGAAACACTTGAAAGGCTCATAAAACTTTATCCCAGGTCAGAGGCCGCCGAAAAGGCGAAAAAAACGCTCAATAAGATCTCTAAAAAATGAAAGGGGCAAGATGAAGAGAAAAATCTTTGCTATATCCGTTCTTATGACGGCGTTTTTTACGGCAATCCCCGGCACCGGCTTCTCCCAGGATAAAGATGTGGCGGCCCCGGGCGCCGGCTCCTCTCAAGAAGAGAAAGCCGCAACCCCGAACGCCGGCTCCTCTCAGGATGAAAAAGCCTCAATCCCGGACACCGGCCCCTCTCAAGAAGAAAAAGCCGGAACTACGGACAACGGCCCTTCCAGGGATGGTAAAGCCTCAACCCCCGGCGCCCCCTCCCGCGAAGGGAAAGTAATGGTCCCCGCAAGCCCTTCCACCGCTGAAAAAGCAGCGGCGGAGAACATGACCGAATACACGATAGTCCGCCACGACACGCTATGGGACATATCAAAAAGGTTCCTTAAAGACCCGTTCAAATGGCCGAAGCTATGGAAACAAAACCCGTACATCAAGGACCCGGACCTCATATACCCTGGGAATATCGTAAGGATATCCCCTGACGGGAGCGTCGAGATAGTAAAGGCCCCCCCTGCGCCGAAAGAGCTCCCGACAGTAGTGCTGGAGGAGCGGAAGGAAAAGGTCGTGGAGCTTCAGCCCCCGGCCCCTGCGGCCAGGGAGGAAGGGTCGAAGGCCGAGGGGGAGGCCGCAGCCGTGGCAAAAGAGGCATTGAAGCCCAAGGCAAATGTACTGGCTTCAGAGTTGGTGCCCCGGAAGGGTTTTATTACCCGCAGGGAGCTTGAAGTCGCCGGGGTCATTGTGGAGCCGAGAGAAAAAGAGAACCAGCTCTATTTTACCAAAGGCGACAGAGTGATAGTTTCCCTCAAGGATAAGGAATCTAAAATCGGGGACCGCTACGCGATCATCCAGGAAGGGAAAAATATATACCATCCCGTTACCGGCTCATACATGGGCAACGTCACGGAAAACCTTGGAAGCCTGGCAATAACGGACGCTAACGCCCCCTCGGAGGCATTGATAGACACGTCCTACAAGGAGATCACCCGGGGCGCCAGGCTCGTCCCTTTAAAAGAAACCGCCCGGGAAGTGGAGATAAAGGGGACCGAATCCGAGATAAACGGCTATATAATAGCTTCCACTGACGACAGAGGGGAGTTGTCGGAGGGCGACATCGTTTACGTCGATAAAGGCAGCAAGGACGGCCTTGCCAACGGTAACGTCATGAGGATATACCGGGAGCGGAAAAAAGTCTATGACCCGGTTAAAGGCGGGCCCATCACCCC
>DAIDBB010000234.1 GCA_027310325.1 bacterium
CCTTTATCCTCCGGGGGAAAAGGCGTTATGGAATGCGAGGGCATAGGGGGAGAGTAATCAATATTTGGCTCGCACGGCGCGCCCTTCAAGACTAATTCCCGGCGATCTCCAGCTCTTCCTTTCTTCTTAACCGTTTCAATCTCATTTTTTCAGCGCATTCAGGGCAGACCCCATGGGTGGAGGATTTGTCGTCAAGCGGCTCTTTCTCGCCCATGACGCGATGACAATAGAGGCACACCCTGATCATGATGGGCTGAATATATAAATAAACAGCCGCCATGTCAAGACTAAAAAATGGCGCCCACGCGCGGCCCGGCGCCTCTGTAATACGCGGTTTTCCCGTCCGCGTAATGACGTATGCAACGGTTTAAAATAAACAAGATAAAGGGTAATCTTATAAATCCGGTTACTACCCAAGAATAAAAAACCGGAGCGGCCCGAAGGCCGACCCCGGTTTTTTTTCCGCACGAACGTCCTCAGATCATCAAAGTGTCCCCCGTGTCCCTGGCGAATATGAGTATGCCGTTCGGCGGGACCGTTATCGTCGCCGAGCAGGGCAGCCCGTCGCGCGGGGCGGTCTGAGCTATGATAGACCCGCCGTTCCCGACCGGGTTCGGGTTCGGGAAGTTCTCGTAGACGTCGCTGTTGAAGACCTCGAGCCATTTGCCTTCCAGCGGAAACCCGAGCTGGTAGGCCAACGGGTTTTCGTTAAGGCTCGCCACCACCACGACGTCCCTCCCGGCTGCCCCGGCCCAGCGGTGGAAGGCTACGACGCGGTTCTCGTTATGGACGTGGAAGACCTTTATCGGCTCGGCCCTCAGCGCCGGGTGGCGCCTGCGCAGTTTAATCAGGTCCTGCGTGAACCTCAACTGGTCCTTCATCGCCATCTCGCCGTCCTTAAGCCCGTCCCACCAGATGAGGGTATCGGGGTTGTCCTTCGGGTCGTCGCTCCAGGTCTTGTCCTCCATGAACTCCTGGCCCATGAATATCATCGGTATCCCCGGCGCGGTTAAAAGGAGCCCGGTCGCGACCCTGTCCCTGCTCTCCGCGTACCACGACCTGTGGTTGCCGGCGTCCGCTATGGCCGCCACGCGGGCGCTCCCGGAGTGCCCCCTGTAGACGATGTCGTGGTTCTCGATGCACTGGACGGCCTTCCACTCGGCGGAGAAGCCGGGGTTATAGAGCGCGCGGCCTATCGAGTCCATGTCCACGCTCGCGCTCATGCCGAGAGAGGCCTGCGCTACGGCGTTCCGGACGGAGTCCCTCAAAGCGTCGTTCCATTCCGCGTCGAAGCCGGCCCCGCCCTCTGAAAACCGCTTTACGGCCCCAGGGTTCACCGGCCAGTACTCGGCTATCTGGGCCGTGCTCGGACGGATGAACTTAATGGTATCGGTAAGCTCCTGGCATAAGCTCCAGCCGTTGCCGTCGTTAAGTCCCACGAGGGCGCTCACCTCGTCGTACCTGAACCCGTCGGCATGGTACTCGTTCACGAAAAATTTGGCGTTATCGAGGACGAACCTCCTCACCTCGGGCTTTTCGAAGTCGAAGGCAAGGCCCCCGGCGTAGCCCTTGTCCGTGAAATAGAGGCTGTTCGAGGGGCCGGTCTCTGGCCGCCTGTCGAAGAAGTAAATGGACTCGTCGTCGAACCCGCCGCCCGCGTGGTTGTAGACGACGTCGAGAAATACGGCCATGCCGTAGACGTGGCAGACGTCTATCAGGGCCTTAAGCTGGTTGGCGTGGCTCCTTAGCATCTCCACGCTTACCGGCGTCGCCGTCGCCCCGAGCCGGTTCTTAAGGAGCTCGTTCAGTTTAGCGGCGTAGCGGCCGAGTTCATTTGGCGGGACGGTATAGTCCATCTCCGGGGAGAAGAGGTCCACCCCGTTGTAGCCTAGGCTGAACTCCGTCGGGAACTCGTCTATCGGCAGCGGCTGGATGGCGTTCACTCCCAGAGAGACGAGGTACTCGATCCTGAAGAGGACGTCCAGAAACTTCGCCACGCGCTCGACCCTGGTGTCCCTGCCCGATTCGTCGGCGCCGTAGAAGGTCCCGACGTGGAACTGGTAGATGATCGCGTCGTTGTAGGCCGGGGGACGGAAGCCCCAGTCGTGCCAGTGGTACGAGCCGGGGTCCCTCACGACGCAGTTGCAGCACGGGAAAGCCATCGTGCCGGGTTGGCTGTCCGGGCACGTAAGCTCGCGGGCGTACGGGTCCCTCTTGTAGCCTTCGCTGCCTGTCCCCGTTATCCAGAACTTGTACTGCGAGCCGTCCTTCACGCGGGGTATGAACCCCGCCCAGTAGCCGGTCCCGGGCTGGCGGACGAGGAGCTCGGCGTCCGAACGCCTCCAGTCGTTGAAGTCGCCGCAGACGTAGACGGCCTCGGCGGCAGGCGCCCATACCCTGAACGTCGCGCCGTTGGCCGTAAGGTTGGCCCCCATCGGGGTGTCAAGGTCAATGTGTTCCTGTGTTGCAGACATGGTACACCTCCTTTGTTAATAAGACCAGGGGTTGATACGATATATTAGGTAAGTATTGTGCGGCTTCTCCCCCGTGTCAACTCCGCGGGGTTGACACGGCAGGATTTTGATTTAACCTCTACCCATGCCGTCATTGCCGCGGAGGAAGGGGGCATTATGCCGCATATCGACTCGACAAAGTTCGGCGAAGTCACCGTCGGAAAGATACGTTACCGTCAGGTCATAATAACGGGCGATACGGTAACGGAGAGGGAGTACGACAGGCTCGTCGGCATCTTCGGCACCTCGCACAGGATAGGCGACTGGGAGATAGAGGAGCTTCTTAAGGGGCCGCCGGATACTATAGTCATAGGGACCGGGCAGGAAGGGAGGCTCGACGTCGGCCCTGAGCTTCCGGCAAGGGCGAGGGACAAAAAGATCGAGCTTGTAACCGCCCTTACGCCGGAGGCGATAAAGGCATACAACGCGAAGGCGCGAGAGGGCAGGCGCGTAAACGCCCTCATCCACACGACCTGCTAGCCGCGTCAAGCGGAGGAAGAAACAAAAAAGAAAGGCGGCGGCGTTTTTGGGCCGCCCCTCTTTCGAGCGCGTTCAAAATTTTTCAAACGCCTCATGACTGGCGGGCCTTCGGGAAATCATGATGGTGCGCCATCCGGTATATCCCGTAGATAGCCGCCGCAAAAACCCCGACGACCGCAAGGACCGGGATGACCAGCAGTACGAAATCATAGATCATGAACCCGACCATGGATACGAGGAAGACCAGGCCGACGCTCACGAAGAGCGCCGCGACGGTGATCGCTATCCACTGCCCGAATGAAGATTTGCCCGTACCTTCTGCAAGCTTGTCGGCATCTTCGAACCTCATATATGCCACCCCCTCTCTCATAAGGTTGAAAATCCATCTAATGTAATTATAGCTCCGTCACCGGCAGATTCATTAATAAAAGATTATTTTTTTTACGCATCCGGCTGCCTCTTTTGTTTCAATTTTCATTAAAGCCTTGAAAATGCTGGGAAAATCCCTGTTCCTGCCTGCCAATCCGTACAGGTGAAGAAAAACCCGGAAACTGCTATCATCCTCCCGAATTGGGCGATTTCGGCCCTTGATTGAGAACAAAAAAACTTGGGACCTAAGAACGTTCGTACGGGCGCATGGTTCATTGTGGTATTGGGTAAGCCCGCCGCAGGCGCGACGAAGCAATCTCCAAGCATTTGATTTATCTAAAAAACAGATTTCAACGCTACGCTCGCGATGACGGATCTCTATTATTAATCAGAGGTCCCCTTAAATTTACCGTTAAGTAATTCAGGGGACCTGCCGATAATATTAAAGGGTGTAAACGGGCGGGTTGGCGGGTTTCAGGCATCCACAGAGGTAACAAACATCCGGGAGACGGCATGATAACGCGCGACTCTAAGAGCATCCTCGTTGCAAAAGACAGCCTGTTCTTCAGGACACGCCTTAGCTCCATCCTCACCGGCGCGGGCCACAGGGTGACGCTTGTAGAGGACGGAAACTCGACGATAAGCGCCATCGAGACCGGCGCCCGTGGGATAGACCTCCTGATTATGGACTTTCTCCTGCCCGACATGAGCGCCTTTACGGTGCTCCAATGGATGAGCGACAACGCCCTGGAAAATAAATTTCCGGTCTTCGTGGTGACCGGGGAGGGCGAGTCGAGCCATATCGTAAGCAGCCTCTTCAAGTACGGCGCGACAGGGGTCATCTCAAAGGACTTCACCCCCGAACGTATGATCTTCCATATAAACAGGGCGCTTTTTCCGGAGAAGGCGTCCGCCGTCTCGCAGAAGTCCGTCCGCATACCGGTCTCGGTGCCGGTGGACTTCTCTTCCGAAGGCTTGAGGAAGGAGACCGGTTTTTTCCTCAACATAAGCAAGTCCGGCGCTTTCCTCCACACGGCATCCATCCTTTCGCAGGGCGCGGAGCTAGCGCTCCGCTTTGGCCTTCCGGATATAAAGGACCCCTTCGATACGAAAGGCTCGGTCGTATGGAAGGCCATCGCCGGTGAAGCCGACCCGCTTTTCGCCGGGTACGGCATAAAGTTCACCTATATATCGCCAGCCGAGCAGTCGGCCCTCGACTCCTACATCGACTCGGAGTCCAGAAAGCTCCTCGTCTCCCTTTAGCGTCCTGTCGTGGCCGCCGCTGTCGTAAAATCGCAGATTAAATGTTATAATGGTATAATAAACCGGTTAATAGCGTCTGCGCTATTGAACTATATTCCATTTCAGGTTATATATTAACGAAACGGGATCGAAAGGATAAAGATGAAGTTTGAAAGTCTAGGGCTCCACCCGGACATCCTCAAAGGCATACAGGATGCCGGCTTCGAGCATTGCACGCCGGTCCAGGAGCAGTCGCTTCCGGAGTGCCTGGCCGGAAAGGACGTGATAGCCCAATCACAGACAGGCTTCGGCAAGACCGCGGTCTTTCTCCTGGCCATAATGAGCAGGCTCGCCCCGGACGTCGCGTCCGGCAAACCGAGGGCCCTTGTCGTGGTGCCCACGAGGGAGCTAGCCGCGCAGGTCATGGACGACTCGGTAAAGCTCGGCTCGCACACGCCCTTCAGGTCGGTGGCCGTCTACGGCGGCGTCGAGTACAACAAACAGACCGATGCGCTCAAAAAGGGCGTCGACCTCGTGGTCGCGACCCCGGGGCGCATGATAGACCTGTACAAGTCGAGGGCGCTCTCATTGGACGAGATAGAGATATTCGTGATCGACGAGGCGGACCGGATGTTCGACATGGGCTTCGCCCCGGACGTGATGTACATAGCCGGGAAGCTCCCGAAAAAGAAGCCGAGGCAGACGATGCTCTTCTCGGCGACCATCGACGACAACGTCAGGAGGCTCGCCTCGCGCTACATGAGGCCGGAGCCCGCGGTGATAGAGATAGAGCCGGAGCAGGTCACCGTAAATTCCATCGACCAGAAGGTCGTATACTGCTCCAACGAGGAGAAGGTCCCTGTGCTCCTCACGCTCCTCAAGAGGCCGGGCGTGGAGCGCGCGATAATATTCACGAACATGAAAAGGACCGCCGAGACCGTAGGCTGGAAGCTTGCCGGCAACGGCATTCCCGCAAAGGTGCTGACCGGAGACCTGAGCCAGGAACGGCGCCAGAGGATAATAGACGGCATGAAGTCCGGTAAACTCAAGACGCTCGTCGCGACCGACGTCGCGGCCCGAGGGCTCCACATAGAGGCCGTCTCTCACGTCATAAACTACGACCTGCCGGACGACGCCGCGAACTACGTCCACAGGATAGGGAGGACCGCCAGGGCGGGAAAGTCCGGCAAGGCCTATAGCCTCGTCTGCGAGGACCACGCGCTAAATCTCCCTGAGATAGAAAAGTACATAGAGCGGAAGATCGAAAGCGAATGGATAGAGGACTCCGAGATGGCGAAAGACGTCTCCGGCCAGGCCCCGGAGAGGAAGAGGCGCTTCGAGAGAAGGGAGAAGAAGCCCGTCGAGCGCTTCGAAAGAAGGGGCAAAAGGCCCCGGCACGGCGCCGGCGAGGGCGCCCCGAAAGGGAAAAAGCCGCAACCCCAGGGTGCGGCGAAGCCGGCTCCGGCCGGTGAAAAGCGCGTCCATGCGATAAAGACCGAAAGGCCGGGCGCTGGCGGACCGGAAGGCCGCCCCCGGAGCCGCCGCGCAAGGCGCTTCCCGGAAAGAAAAGAAGGTCAACCCCATCGCCCGGCGAGGGAGGCCCGGCACGCCGAAAAGCCCGCGAAGACGGCCCCACCAGCCGAGCCGCCGCTTACGTACTCCAGGGCCGCAATCCCGGAGCCTAAGCCCGAGGCCGCAAAGCCGGAGACCTCCAAAGA
>DAIDBB010000357.1 GCA_027310325.1 bacterium
ATTCAGCTCATTGCTGGTAAGCGCCGGACATCGGCTTTTTCTTTGCTTATTTTCTTTTTCTTGCGAACGCGCGGCGGCTATGTCGCGTATCTTTTGATTAATTCAGCTCATTGCTGGTAAGCGCCGGACATCGGCTTTTTCTTTGCTTATTTTCTTTTTCTTGCGAACGCGCGGCGGCTATGTCGCGTATCTTTTGATTAATTCAGCTCATTGCTGGTAAGCGCCGGACATCAGCTTTTTCTTTGCTTACTTTCTTTTTCTTGAAAAAGAAAGTAAGTAAGGACTTGACAAAAGCGTCTGTCTGACTTTTAATTTCTGGGTCTTCACACATGGAAATGGCCTCGGCAAAAGGTGGGGCTCAATAAAAATCTCCCGGTAGAAGCTCATCGTTTTTTTTGAAAAATTCCTGCCCTTGCCCTGGACGCCCTTTCTCAGCGAGGGTAATAAACGAGCAGAGGTATAAAGATGCCCAATGGAGCCAGTTTTTTTCAGGACGTCCTCTTAAGCTTGGAAAAGGCCAATGTTCACCTGAAGCTTCCTCCAGCGATATACGAAAGGCTACGGACGCCGAGAAGGTCGCTCACTGTATCGGTCCCGATCCAGATGGACGACGGGAGCGTCCGGTTCTTCACCGGTTACCGCGTCCAGTACGATTTCGCAAGGGGGCCGGCCAAGGGCGGGGTCCGTTATCATCCAGCCGTAAGCCTGGATGAGATAACCGCCCTTGCCGCCCTAATGACCTGGAAGTGCGCCGTTGTCGACATCCCGTTCGGCGGGGCCAAGGGCGGGGTGGCCTGCGACCCCACCAGGATGAGCCGGAGCGAAAAGCAGAGGCTTACGAGGAGGTATACGTACGAGATAGGGGTCATCATAGGGCCTGAATCCGACATCCCGGCGCCGGACGTCTACACCGATGAACAGACGATGGCCTGGATGATGGACACCTATTCTATGATGAAGGGCTATTCCGTCCCTTCCATAGTAACGGGAAAGCCGGTCTGCATAGGCGGGTCCCTCGGAAGGACCAGGGCGACCTCTGAGGGGCTCGTCATAACCACGCTCGAAGCGCTCAAGCACCTGGGCCTAAAGCTGCCTGACCTCCGGGTGACCGTACTGGGGTTCGGAAAGGTCGGATACCACGCGGCCAAGATACTCTACGACATGGGTGCGAAGATTATAGGGCTTGGCGATTCCAGGGGGGCCATCTACGACGCGAGGGGGCTTAACGTTGACGCGGCTACGGACCACAAGAAAAAGTCCGGTGAGCTGAAGGGGTTCAAAAACGCCGAGAGCATGACCATAGACGAGCTCCTTACGATTGAATCGGACGTCCTGGTCCCGGCGGCGCTCGAGGGCCAGATAAACCGGAACAACGTAAACGGCATAAAGACCAAGATAATCGCCGAGGGCGCGAATAACCCCGTGACGAACGAGGCCGACGAGGTCTTGAAGGACAAGGGGATTTTCATGCTTCCCGGCGTGCTCGCTAACGCCGGCGGTGTCGTCGTCTCCTACTTCGAGTGGGTCCAGGACCTCCAGAGATATTTCTGGAACGAGACCGAGATAAACGACAGACTCCGTACGATCATGTCGAGGTCCTTTAAAGAGGTCCTTGCGATAGCCTCCGAAAAAAAGATAGACATGAGGACCGCGGCCATGGTTTTAGGCGTCAAGCGTGTCTCCGAGGCCGTCATGGTCCGCGGCCTTTACCCGTAGCCCGGTTTGGAATGGATACAGGGAAATAAGCGTACCAGTTTGTCCCGCCGAAATTAAAATTAAAAACATTGAAAATTGGGTTTTACTCTGATAGGCTATCCTAACCTGGATATCGCAGTTATCAACATCTGTGAATAAACCTGTGGATATTTTTCACCGGACCCGCTACCCTTTTTTCTTATGGACTCTGAAATAATCTGGAAGAACTGTCTTAACGGCGTAGAGGAGCACGTAAGCCCCCAGCATTTCGCGACGTGGTTCAGGCCCATAAAGGTCCTGGGCGGAAGCGACGAGGCGCTTGAGCTCGAGGTGCCGAACCGCTTTTTCCTTGAATGGATAAAAGAGCATTACCTCATGCTCTTGCAGGAAGTAATAAGAAAGATAACGAAGAAGGACGTAAAGCTCCTCTGGAAGGTAAGCGACGAGACGCCGGTCGCGCCCAAAAAGGGTGCTGCTAAGGAGGGCTCCGGCGCGAAAGGGGCCCAGAAGTCCACAGGCACTAGCCTCAGCTCCCGCTACACCTTTGACAACTTCGTCGTCGGCAAGGCCAACGAATTCGCCCATGCGGCGTGTTTTGCCGTGGCGAACCACCCGGCGAGCAAATATAACCCGCTTTTCATTTACGGCGGCGTCGGGCTCGGAAAAACGCACCTCCTTCAGGCCATAGGCCACAGTGTCCTTCAGAACAACTCCTCGGCGAATGTATGCTACTACTCTTCCGAGAGGTTCATGAACGACTTCATAAATTACGTAAGCCGACAGAAGATGGCGGAGTTCAGGGGAAGGTTCAGGAACGTCGACGTCCTTCTCATAGACGACATCCAGTTCTGGGCGGGAAAGGAAAGGACCCAGGAGGAGTTCTTCCATACCTTCAATACGCTTTACGAGAACCATAAGCAGATAGTCGTTACGAGCGACAAGTTCCCGAAGGACATCGACGGGCTCGAGGAGAGGCTCAGGAGCCGCTTCGAGTGGGGGTTAGTTGCCGACATACAGCCGCCGGATACCGAGACAAAGATAGCCATCCTGAAAAAAAAGTCGAAGTTCGAGGGGGTTAAGCTCCCGGACGAGGTCATTCAGTGGCTTGCAACAGTGAGCGGGTCCAACATACGGGAACTCGAAGGCTTTTTCAACAGGATCATAGCCGTATCGAGCCTCACAAACCAGGAAGTAACGCTTTCCATGAGCAAGGAGGCTCTCAAGAACCTCCTTAAAGGCAAAGACGAGAAGATCCTTACCGTCGAGGAGATCCAGAAGGCTGTCTCGACCTTCTACAATATAAAGTTCTCGGACTTAAGGTCCAAAAGGCGGCACAGGACCGTGGCCTTCCCCCGCCAGATAGCGATGTACCTGGCGCGGGAGTACGGCAAGTTCTCTTTCCCGGAAATAGGAAACTCCTTTGGCGGCAAGGACCACTCTACCGCCATACACGCTGTCAAAAAGATAGAAAACGCGCTGAAGGAAGACCAGGAACTCAAGCACTCGGTAAGGTCCATAAAGCAGATCCTGGGCATCAGCTAGCCGGGCTTTTTGAGTCAACCTTTGGAAACCGTCGAAGACGGATTCGACAAGGTTCCACCGGGCCGGTAAAGCCTGTTGATTACTGTTGATAAAATCTTGGTAACATCGCCGCGCCCGGGCGTTCATCTTTTTTATTGGACGCATGTTGATAAAGGCCTCCTCTTTTCAACAGGATCGAAGCGAAGTTTTATCATCCTTTGCGGACGCTTATCGGGTTATAAACATATCTACAGCGCCTACTGCTGGTACTGCTGTATAATTATATTTCATTAATAGAGGAGACAAAGATGAAGTTCTCAATCGACAAAGGCACGTTCATAAAGGTGCTCCAGAAGATACAGGGTATTGTGGAAAAGAGAAATACCATGCCCATACTTGCCAATGTGCTCCTTGAAGCCGGTGAAAATAAGATAAACGTAATGGCTACAGACCTCGAGGTCTTCATAAAGGACTCTGCGCCGGCAAACGTTACTGAAGCCGGCTCTGTTACCGTGAACGCCCGTAAGATCTTCGAGATAGTTAAGGAACTTCCCGATGACAAGGTAGACGTTTCCACGAAGGATGAAAAGATGACCATTAAGGCCGGAAAGGCCAGGTTCAGCATCGTGGGGCTTCCGCCAAAGGATTTCCCGGTCTTCCCGGCCGTAGATGAGACGAAAGTCGAGGGCGTTAACGGCGAGATATTAAAAGAGATGATCGATAAGACCGCATTCGCCGTGTCAACCGACGAGACCCGCTATAACATAAACGGGTTTTACCTCGAAAAAGACGGTCAGGTTCTGAGGATGGTCGCAACGGACGGCCACAGGCTTGCCCTAATCGAAAAAAGGGACGCGGAGGGCATGGCCCCGGGCCATGTGCTTCTTCCCAGGAAAGGCGTCATGGAGATGAGAAAGCTCCTCGACGAGGAGGGAAACTTTTTTCTGGGGGTTACGCAGAAAAACGCGGTAATGAAGAATGATAACACCCTTATAAGCATAAGGCTTCTTGAAGGGGAATTCCCCGATTACAGGAAAGTCATACCCAAAGACCACGACAAGCTTGTTGTAGCCGATAAAGACGGACTCCTTTCGTCCTTAAAGAGGGTATCGATACTTTCCTCTGAAAAGATAAAAGGCGTTAAGTTCAGCTTTTCAGGTAAAAGCCTTGTCGTATCGTCCTCAAGCCCTGACATAGGGGACGCGACCGAAGAGCTCGACGTCGACTACGGCGGAGAAATTCTTGAAATAGCCTTTAACGCCAGGTATTTCATAGACATGCTTGAGGCGGTTGGGGAAGATAAGATAAATATCGCGCTAAAGGACTCCCTTAACCCAGGGGTAATAAGGCCTTCCGAGGATTATACCTATATAATCATGCCGATGAGGCTTTAAAGGTCGCTGAAAAACTCTTTTGGGGAAACTTTCTACAGAAAGGTTCACCCAAGTTATTCAGCTCTCCTATAAAATTATCTTGACATAAACCCCGCCCTGTGAATAAATAATGGATTATTTTTAGACCTAAACCGCCAATTCTTAAAAAGGGACCTTATTGCCATGAAGAGGACTTTTCAGCCGCACAAAAAAAGAAGACTGAGGACTCACGGCTTTCTTGAAAGGATGTCTACAAGGGGAGGCAGGGCCGTCATCAACAGAAGGCGCGCAAAGGGAAGGAAGCGCCTGAGCGTTGAGATAAGCACCAGCAAGTAAGGGCGCGGCAACCTTTTGCCTTCTTTTTTGGCCGCCGGTGAGCGGCCCCGAAAAATACCTGTGGGCGAATTCTCTTTTGCCAAGAGCGAGAGGCTTTTAAGGCCTGAGGAATTTACAGCCGTCCGGAAACTTGGCAAAAAAACACATACTAAAAGCCTGACTATCTTTGTGCTTCGCAATGAAAAGGGGCTGCGCAGGCTGGGGCTTTCGGTAAGCGCCCGGGTGGGCAACGCTATACGGCGCAACAGGATAAAAAGGCTTTTAAGGGAATTTTTCAGGCTTAATAAAACGTCCTTCCCTGAATCCTCTGACATCTTAATTTCAGTAAAAAGCGGAACGGAAATATCGAAGGGCTACGAAGAAGTTTCAAAAGAGCTTAAAAACGTTTTCAACCGTTCCGACAGGCGGCCTTTATGATGAAACGCCTTCTAACCGGGCTTATTTCCGTCTATAAGATTTTTATTTCACCTGTGCTGCCGCCTTCGTGCAGGTTTTATCCGAGCTGCTCGGCTTATGCCTCAGGGGCGGTCGAGGCGCACGGGGCGGTCAGAGGGACGGTGCTTGCCGTAAAGAGGCTTTTAAGGTGCCATCCCTTTAATCCCGGCGGTTACGACCCGGTGCCGCCCGCACATGATGCGCCTGCCGGGCAAGGGCTTGGCGAATTCCATCATCGTAACTGACGAAGCAGCTTCGCGGACGGATTCAACTCTGCCCACTGCATAGTCCGGCGGCTTTGAAAGACGCAAAAACGCTTAACGAAAAAAAGGCATCTACATATCATGGATAAAAGAGTTATTATCGCCGTTGTAATTTCCGTAATAATCATATTTTTTTACCCGTATTTCCTGAATAAGTACGTAAACCCGCCCAAAGCCAAGGCGCCTGTAAAGGCGGCCGTGCCCGCTCCTTCCGGCGCGCCCGCCCGTCAGGCCGTCGGCGCGCATCTGCCGGCTGTGCCGGAGGTGTCTAAAGAAGAACTTACGACCGTTGATACCCCTCTTTTCAGGGCCGTCTTCACGAACATCGGCGGCGCGATAAAGAGCTTTGAGCTTAAGAAATACATGGAGTCGATAGAAAAGAATTCCCCCACGGTAAACCTCTCGGGTATGGTCTACAGGGGCGCGGCCTTCAAGACCCTTGTCGATACGAACGGGGTAAAAGAAGACGTAATCTTCAAGCCGTCAGCCTCGAACATCTCCATCGCGGACAATCAGCGCGCAGAGCTTCTTTTCGTTGGTACGACCAGGGAAGGCGTCCGGGTGGAAAAGAAACTCGTCTTTACCGCCAATAGCTACATAATAAGCGCAGAGACATCTCTCACGAACGGGACGCAGACCGCCTTTAACGGCAAGGCGGATACGTTGCTTACTGGCGGGTTCGCCGGAAAGGACAAGACCGGCTACCATGTGGGCCCTCTCATCTATACAAAAAACAAGCTCTTTAGACACTCCGTAAAGGAATACCAGCCCTCGGGCGACGGGACGCTCAGGTGGCTTGGGCTTGAGGACAAGTATTTCCTTTCAGCCGTGGTCCCCGGGGCGCCGGCAAATGGTTTCACCTGGACTTCGAACGTGCCTTCTGAAAACGAGTCTGACGTAACGCTCGAGTTCCCTTTAAGCCTCGCACCCGGCGCGAAGGCGGCCTTCAGCTGCAATATCTTTTCCGGCCCCAAGGAGTACGACCTTCTTGTAAAACAGGGCTCCGGCCTGGAAGAGGCGATCCAGTTCGGCGTATTCTCTTTCATTGCAAAACCCTTCCTCGTGGTCCTCAATTTTTTCGAAAGGTACATCGGCAACTACGGGATAGCCATAATACTCTTGACCGTAATCATAAAGGTCATATTCTATCCTTTAACGAAGCACAGCCTCACCTCCATGCGGAAGATGCAGAAGATGCAGCCGCAGATGGCGGCCATTAAGGAGAAGTACAAGAATGACAAGGAGAAGATGAACCGGGAATTGATGGAGCTTTACAAGAGGCACCAGATAAACCCTGTAAGCGGGTGCCTCCCGATGATACTCCAGATACCCGTATTCATCGCCCTCTACGAGGTCCTTTACGTTTCCATCGACCTGAGGCACGCCCCGTTTTTCCTCTGGATCAGGGACCTCTCGGACAAGGACCCGTATTACATATCGCCGCTCCTTATGGGCGCCACGATGTTCGTCCAGCAGAAGATGACGCCGACGAGCGCCGACCCGACCCAGGCCAAGGTGATGCTCATCATGCCCATAATCTTTACCTATATGTTCCTCAAGTTCCCCTCAGGGCTTGTCGTTTACTGGCTCGTAAATAACCTTCTCCAGATAGCCCAGCAGTACTTCATACAGAGGGCCCCGGCCAAGGCTTAAGACCCCATTAAGGCGTACCCGGTTTATGTATGATTGACAGTTCAGAGACCATAGCCGCGATATCAACCCCCGTTGGCGAGGGAGGGATAGGCATAATTAGAATCAGCGGCCCGGCGGCGCGTCCGATATCACTTAAGGTCTTTTCTCCCGTCCGCCCGCTTAAAGACCTTGAAGAGAGGCGGCTTGTCTACGGGGCCATAACAGGGCCTTCCGGGGAAGGTCCGATAGACTCGGGGTTTCTCGTCTTCATGAAAGGCCCGCGGTCCTATACTGGCGAGGATACCGTGGAGATTCACTGCCACGGCGGCCCGCTTATCCTAAAAAAGGCGCTTGAGGCGGTACTTAAGGGCGGTGCGCGGCTTGCCGAGAGGGGCGAATTCACGAAAAGGGCGTTCCTTAACGGAAAGCTCGACCTTGCGCAGGCCGAATCCGTCATAGACCTCATACGGGCGCGGACCGAGTCTTCCCTGAGCGCTGCCAGAGGGAGGCTCGATGGCCTCTTTTCAAAAAAGGTAAACGGCATAAAAGAGATGCTTCTCGACCTCGTTACCCGCATAGAGGCCGAGCTCGATTTCCCGGAAGACGTCGCGGGCGTTACCGAGGAATTTTTTACAAGTGAGTCGGCAAGGGCCCGTGAGGACCTTTCGAGGCTAATATCGACTTACGATGAAGGAAGGGTATTGAAAGAGGGCGTCAAGGTCTTGATACTCGGCAGGCCCAACGTGGGAAAATCCAGCCTCCTTAACGTACTATTAAAAGAAGAGCGTGCCATAGTCACGCCGGCGCCGGGTACCACAAGGGACATCATAGAAGAGGTCTTGAATATAAGGGGCATACCCGTAAGGCTCATGGACACCGCGGGCCTTCGGGAATCGGATGATATTGCAGAATCCATCGGGGTAAAGGCCGCGCGGGACCGGATAAGTTCGGCCGATATGATACTCTTTGTAATCGATAGCTCGCTTTATGGCGAAGGCTCTGCGGAAAGCCCGGATTCTACGCTGCTTAAAGAGCTGGAGGGCAAGAAGGTTATCGTAACGGCGAACAAGTCGGATCTTGCGGATGAAGCGGCCCTTGACGCCGTAAAAAAGCGCTTTAGCGGCCAAAACCCGAGGTTCATCTCTGCCCTCCATTCGAGGGGAATAGAGGAGCTTAAGGACGCCGTGTATGAAGTGGCCGTAGGGCGGGGCCGATCTGTCCATGAAAGAGCGGCCGGGGAGCTTGTGGCGAACCTCAGGCACAAGCTCTCCCTCGAAAGGTCGCTCGAGGGGCTCATCCGGTCTATGGACGCCTTTAAGGGAGGGCTGCCCAGGGAGCTCGTCGCAACCGACCTCAGGTGGGCCGTAGACAGGCTGGGCGAGATAACCGGCGAGACGACGACAGAGGATATCCTGGATCGGATCTTTTCAGGGTTTTGCATCGGGAAGTGAGGGGTCATGAATTTTCCGGCATTGTTTCTTAAAGGCGGCTCCTTCGCGTAACGTTTAAATATTGCTTTTTCTTTACCGGCACACGATAATATAGTAAAATAATCTGTTAATGGTTATGCGGAGTTTTGAGTAGCGTCCTCTTGAAGGTCCTGAGAAAAAGCTCGCCATCCGACCATTTAACGAATTCCATTTTCCAAATAAATTTCGAGAAGGGCCTTTGTCCTTGACCGGGAAGGTCTGCAGGAGCGATCATGAGCAGGAACATAAGGAACATAGCGATAATAGCGCACGTCGACCACGGGAAGACCACCCTTGTTGACGCTATGCTGAGGCAGGCCGGAATCTTCCGCGCCAACGAAAAGGTCCAGGAAAGGGTGATGGACAATATCGACCTCGAGCGCGAGAGGGGGATTACGATAATGGCCAAGAATACCGCGGTCGAGTACAACGGAGTAAAGATAAACATAGTAGACACTCCCGGGCATGCGGACTTCGGCGGCGAGGTCGAAAGGACCCTTAAGATGGTGGACGGGGTCGTGCTTCTCGTTGACGCCTCCGAGGGCCCGCTGCCTCAAACGCGCTTTGTCCTCAAAAAGGCCCTCGAGCTCGGGCTTCCGCCCGTACTCGTCATAAATAAGATAGACAGGCCCGATGCCCGCATCAAGGAGGTCCTTAACGAGGTATATGACCTTTTCATCGACCTCGACGCAACCGAAGATCAATTGGAGTTCCCGATAATCTACACAAACGCGAGGAAAGGCACGGCTACGCTTGACCTCGAAAAGGACTCCCCTGACCTTAAGCCGCTCTTTGAGCTCATAATAAAGACCGTCCCGACCCCTGCCGGGGACGCCACGGGAAAACTCCAGTTTTTGGTGACGAACATCGATTACAGCGACTACGTCGGAAGGCTCGCCATAGGAAGGATATTTTCAGGAGCTATCAGGTACGGCGACACGGTTGCCATGATAAACGCCGAGAACAGGGCGATAAAAACTAAGATCACGGGGCTCTACGTCTTCCAGGGGCTTGAAAGGATAGAGACGAAGGAGGCTTCGGTCGGCGAGATAATAGCGCTTGCCGGAATCGAGGGGATAGGCATAGGGGACACCGTAACCGACTTCGAGGAGCCGAGGCCTCTGCCGAGGATAAAGGTAGACGAGCCGACGATATCGATGGTCTTTTCGGCCAACACGTCCCCTTTCGCGGGCAAGGAAGGCAAGTACGTTACCGCGCGTAATTTAAGGGAGCGGCTCGAAAAGGAGCTCCTCTATAACGTATCCATAAAGGTGGATTTCGAAAAGGCCGACGCGTTCAAGGTGATGGGCAGAGGAGAGCTTCAGCTCGCTATCCTCATAGAGATGATGAGGCGGGAGGGGTATGAGCTATCGGTATCGATGCCCGAGACGATAACCAGGACGATCAACGGAGTAGTCCATGAGCCGATGGAGCACCTTGTCATCGACGTGCCCGAGGAGTTCATAGGGGTGGTTACCCAGCAGGTCGGCATGAGAAAGGGCAAGATGCTAAAGATGCAGAATAACGGGCACGGCAGGGTCAGGCTCGAGTTCCGGATACCTTCGAGGGGCCTCATTGGGTTCAGGTCCCAGTTCCTGACAGATACGAAGGGGACCGGACTCCTTAACCACATCTTCGACGGGTATGAGCCGTGGTCGGGCGCCATCTCCAAGCGGCAGACCGGCGCGCTCGTCGCCGACAGAAGCGGGGTCACGACAGTATACGCCCTTTTCCACCTCCAGCCGAGGGGAACACTTATCGTAAAGGAGAACACCCCTGTATACGAAGGGATGATCATAGGCGAGAACTCCAGGGAAAACGACATGGACGTGAACGCCATAAAGGAAAAGAAGCTCACCAACATGCGCGCTTCCGGCTCTGACGAGGCGATGATACTCTTCCCGCCGAACATATTGAATCTGGAGCAGGCCCTCGAGTTCATAACCGGAGACGAACTTGTCGAGGTCACCCCGCAGTCGATAAGGGTGAGAAAAAAGGTGCTCGAGGCCGGAAAGAGACGGTCAGGAAGGCCTTAAGGGCCTTTCACAGGTCTGTTATTTCAGCGGCAAGCCATAGGCTGTCGTTACGGAAAAACCTTTGTAAAACCATCTGATGCCAGCTAAAAGCACCATATCCGGCGAAGCCTAATGCACTCTTTATCGCTTCATACGCCGTAACACTTCCCGGTTAATGCTCACCCCATGGCCCGCCCGGCTGGCCCGGCGGAATTTAGGCGTTGCATGACAGGGGTGAAGATAAGTTGCGATGGGCACGCTTATGAAGGTACCGGAAGAGTAATTTGATCGGGGTGAACTGCAGGTTTTATTTCAAAACATCCAGAAAATAGTTTAATCTTGATGAATAAATAATACAGCCAAATCATAGTAATATAGCATAAAAGCCTCTTTCCCAACAAACGTATGCGCACCTTTTTTAACAGCACGCATATCATGCACTATTTTTAACAGATTCCCAAAGAAGTCATTTGATCATCTCGACAAGGGTGCGGCAGAAATCCGGCAGATCCCCCGGGTGGCGAGATGTGACGAGCTTTCCGTCAACCACAACTGGGGAGTCCTCATAGACCGCCCCGGCGTTTTTAAGGTCGGTCTTTACCGATATGTAGCACGTGGCTTTTCTGCCCTTCACGGCTTCGGCCTCAATGAGCATCTGGGCGCCATGGCATATCGCGCCTACGATGATATCTCTCTTGACCGCCTCCTTCACGAGCCTTACCATGTCGGGCTTTATCCTCATCCTGTCCGGGGCCTGGCCCCCGGGGATTATTAGGGCATCGAAATTTTTAATCTCGATCCCGGAGGGGGATTTCTCCGCCTTAATCGGGTAGCCGTGCTTGCTGGTGTAGGTACCGGCAGGAGACCCGACGACCGTAACCGAGTGCCCCGCCTCGAGCAACCTATAGTAAGGGTAGAGCGCCTCCATGTCCTCGTAGTTATTATCTATAAGCATAAGAACGTTTGCCATATTTGACCTCTCATGGGGGAACTTTTTTAGCGCTGCGCACGCAAATCGCTTAACGCACCCATTCCTTAAAAAGCGCGATTCGTTTAAGATACTCCCCAACGCTCACCGAAAAATTTCAGTTTTCCGATAAAGATCTCTTTATCTTCCTTGAAAGCATGTCAGCCCTTCTGACAGGCTCGGGGAGCCTGAATTCTGCCAGGGAGCGCATTATTATATCTATGGAATCCGTAAGGTCTATCCTGTGTCCCGGAGAAACGAAGACCGGCTTTACGCCCGTCCGGGTCCGGAGGACCGCGCCCACTGTCTCGCCCTTGTACTCGAGCGGCGACCAGCTCCCTTTTTTCTTTCCCGGCTCCCTGTATTCTCCCACAAGCCTGGATTTGGCGCAGCCTATGGAAGGGATATCGATAATCATCCCGACACAGGCGGCTATACCGAGCCCCAGCGGATGCGCTATGCCTTGCCCGTCGAAGATGATCAGGCCGGGCCTGGTTTTAAGCCCCTCGACGCAGTCGATTATCGCGGGCCCCTCCCTGAAAGAGAGCATCCCCGGAATGTAGGGGAACCGTACTTCCTTTACCACGTAGTTTTCCTCGACAAGGACAAGCTCAGGGAATTCGTAGAGGCACGCGGTACAGATAATCTTATCACCCAAAAATGCAGCGTCAACCCCGGCTATATGTTTGGGGGCTTTAGCGAGGGGCTTAAGGACCCTTTTAACCCTAAGATACTCCTGTATCTTTTTGGCCTTTTCCCTGTCCCTGGGCCATCTTAAGTTCTTGAAGGTGTCTTTGATCTTACCTGGCATGGGTCGATGGGGTCTAGCGGGCCTTCTTTTTTTTCCTCCAGACGATTTCCCAGAGGGTCGTTATCGTCCGCGGGAGGCTTTTTTCACTCGTGGCAAACCTTGGGCTTACCGCCTCGAGCTCACGGCCGAGCTCGATGTCGATAGAGGCTGATTTCTTGACGGCGAGCTGCTGTGAGGGGTAAACGGACCTGTGGCCTGTTATGGCAAAGCTTATTATCGACGCTATGGCGGCATAAGGGGCGATGGCCGCGCCGAAGAGCTCAACGGCCATAATGCTTGCGGCTATCGGGGTGTTGGATGCCCCGGCAAGGAGACTTACAAAGCCGATCGCGGCGAGCACAGAAGTGTCCATACGAAGGACGCTGCCAAGGGCGCTCCCGGCCGTTGCGCCTATGAATACCATGGGGGTTACCTTCCCGCCGGTCCCTCCGAAGCTCAAAGTAACGGCGGTAAAGAGGATCTTCAAGAGAAAATCGTACCAGGGCACAGCCTCCCCCCTGATAGCGCCCTCCATCAAGTTTATTCCCAGGCCGAGGGGGTGCGTAGATACCAGAAATGCCAGCACTACGAGCACGACCCCTGCGATGATACTTTTGACCTCTATCGGCAGCCCGCTCTTGTAAGATAACTTTTTTCCGTACGCGAGGGCCTCAACGAGAGCAAACGAGCAGAGCCCGAAAAATATGCCGGCCACGACTATCTTTATGAAAAAAAGGTTGCTGAAGACCGGAACTATGTTTATCGGATGGTAGAAGTACGTTATGCCGAGGGCCGAGGAGACGTGGTAGCTTATGATACCGGCAACGAAGGCCGGAAGGAGGACTTCGTAAAGGATGTTTCCGACGACCATCACCTCGAGCCCGTACATCGCCCCGGTGAGAGGCGCGCCGAAGACCGATGAGAAGGCCCCGCATATGCCGCAGACAACAAGCTTCCTTCTGTCGGCGTTGTCGAACCTTAAAAGGCTTGATAGGGCGGAGATGACCCCGCCGCCAATCTGCACGCTCGGCCCCTCTTTTCCGCCGGAGCCTCCGGCCGCTATGGTTGCGATAGTCGCGAAGAACTCGGCGATCACAACCCTGAATGGGATATGGCCGGAGAACCTATTTACCGCCTCTATGGCGAGGTTCGCCCCCGGGATCTTACCGCCGGGAGAGACGCGCTTAACGATAGTTGCGCTGGCGAGAAGGCCAAGGGGTATAAGGAGATAGTAGTGCCTTAACCGGGCCGTCGCCGTTATCGCCCAGTAAAGGCCCTTGATATAAAGAGTTGTGGAAATGCCGGTGACTATGCCGACTATTGTGGCGAGGACGATCCATTTTACGACGCTTACGAAGATTACGGTTTCTTCTTTAAACCTTATCTTCAATTTGCGCTGTCCCTCTCGGGGTTGGTGAGTATCGAGAAATAAGGAGGCCCTTCCGGGCAAACCCCGATTTTTAGGGAGTTAAGCTTCTTGAATGGCAATTAAATATACCAGAGCCAGCTTTCGTAGTTCTTGTCCTTGCCTTTTACGATGTCAAAAAATACCGTCTGTATCTCCTTTGTTACGGGGCCGGGCTTGCCCTTGCCTATGGTCCGCAGGTCTATCTCCCTTATCGGGGTTATCTCGGCGGCCGTGCCGGTAAAGAAGGCCTCGTCGGCTGTATAGAGCTCATCCCTTGTAAACCTTTCCTCCCTCACCTCTATCCCGCGGTCTTTCGCTATCCGTATGACGGAATCCCTCGTTATGCCGTTAAGTATAGATGTGAGCGAGGTCGTCTTTAGTACACCGTCCTTTACCATGAAGATATTCTCGCCGCTCGCCTCCGACACATAGCCTTCGGTGTCGAGGAGGAGGGCCTCGTCAAAGCCGGATGCAACGACCTCCTTTTTGGCGAGGATCGAGTTTATGTAGTTTCCGGCGAGCTTTGCCTTTGACATGCCGCTATTTACATGGTTCCTTGCATAAGAGGAGACCTTGACCCGTATCCCGTTCCTGAGGCCTTCCTCTCCGAGGTATGCGCCCCATTTCCACGCGGCTATCGCGACCCTAACCGGGTTATTCTTCGGGAAAAGGCCCATGGAGCCGTATCCGAGATAGACAAGGGGCCTTATGTAGCCCTCTTTGAGACCGTTCATTTTCATGGTGTCGGCTGTAGCCCTGTTTATCGTATCGACAGAAAAGGGTATTTCCATCAAGCCTATCTTGGCCGAGTTGAAGAGCCTTTCAGTATGCTCCGGGAGCCTGAAGATGGCGCTCCGCCCGTCCGCGCACCTGTAGCAGCGTATCCCCTCGAAGGCGGCCAGACCATAATGGAGCGTATGGGTCAGGATGTGGACGTTCGCGTCGTTCCAGTTTACGAATTTTCCGTCCATCCATATCTTCTTAGCCTTTGCCATTAGCTGAACAGTCTCCTTTATATGAAATAATTTTCTTTATAACGGATTTCGATACTCAGGTTTGGCGGCGGGAGTTCCCCAAAAAAATTCGATTTCAACCCCCGATGGAACGGAGGATGTCGAGGAGTCTTTCCCTTTCGTCCGCCGAGAAATAATTTATTTCGATCTTCCCCTTACTCTTTCTCTCTTTAAGCGAGACCTTTGTGCCGAATATCTCCCTCAGTTCGTCTTCTATCTGGCTGTGCGAGCCGGTCTTTTTTATTACGGTCTTTGTGAAGCCCGCGCCTTTTTCGTTAACCAGGCTTTCGACTTCCCTCACGGAAAGCCCCTTTGAGACGATCTTTTTTAACAGTTCGACCTGGAGCGCGTGGTTTTCAACGGAAAGCAGGGCCCTGGCGTGGCCCATCGTGATAGCGCCCTTTATGAGCTCTTCCCGCGCCTCGATCGAAAGCTTGAGGAGCCGGAGATAATTGGCTACCGTTGCCCGTTCCTTACCGACCCTTTTCGCGACATCCTCCTGCGAGAGCCCGAACCCCATGAGGCTATTGTAGGCCTCGGCCTCCTCTATGG
This sequence comes from bacterium, assembly GCA_027310325.1. Taxonomy (GTDB): domain Bacteria; phylum Desulfobacterota; class GWC2-55-46; order GWC2-55-46; family GWC2-55-46; genus JAKAIQ01. The sequence continues at coordinate 15,470 of DAIDBB010000357.1, forward strand.
CGTTAAGGTCCTCTCTCTGGATGTTCTCTATTATCGCCAGTTCCAGGCTCTCCTCGTCGGTAGCATCGGTAACGACAACCGGCACCTCGGTGAGCCCGGCCATCTTCGCGGCCCGCCACCTTCTCTCCCCGGCGATAAGCTCGAAGCCGTCCCTACTCCTCCTTGCGAGAAGCGGTTCGATGACGCCCTTTTCCCTGATGGAGTCCGATAGCTCCTTTAAAGCGTTTTCGTTAAAGAACTTTCTCGGCTGGGTCTTATTCGGGCTTATGTCAAGGATGGGGCAAACGAGGAACTTTCCGTCGGCCTTCGCCGCGGCTGGCTGCGCTTCGCTTATCAGTGCGTTAAGGCCCCTCCCCAGGACCCTTTTCTTGTTTAAAAGATCTTTTTTATCGAGCATAAAGCCTCTCCGGGTTTTTAAGGTGTTTTATCATATAACATATTGATATTCTTATGCTTTTAGTGCTTGAGGATTATCTCCTTTGCGAGCTCCATGTAGCTTATCGCCCCCCTTGACGTAACGTCATAGAGGAGCACGGGCTTTCCGAAAGACGGGCTTTCGCTCAGGCGGACGTTTCTCGGAATCATTGTCTTAAAGGCCTTGTCCTTGAAGTGGTTCCTTATCTCCTCTTCGACCTGGTGTGAGAGGTTATTCCTCGCGTCGAACATGGTAAGGAGTATCCCCTCTATCTCAAGGATCGGGTTCAGTTTTGCCCTTATGAGCTCTATGGTCTTCATTATCTGGCTTATACCTTCGAGGGCGTAATATTCGCACTGAAGCGGTATGAGGACGGAGTTCGAGGCCACGAGGGCGTTAACTGTAAGGAGGCTCAAGGACGGTGGGCAGTCGATAAGGATGTAGTCGAACTGGTCCCTCGCCTCCCTAAGGCATTCCTTAAGTTGGTATTCCCTCGAAGGGGCGTCTACGAGCTCGACCTCTGCCCCTATGAGGTCGATGCTCGAAGGTGCCAGCTTAAGAAAATTGAGTTCGGTCTCTTTGAGTAGAGATTTAAGGGGCGCGTGCTCTACAAGGGCCTGGTAAATGCCGCGGCCGTTTCTCGTCAGGCCCATCCCGCTCGTGGCGTTGCCCTGGGGGTCGAAGTCAACGAGGAGGACGTTTCTCTCGGCTACAGCGAGGGAAGCGGCGAGGTTTATGGCGGTCGTCGTCTTTCCCACGCCGCCCTTCTGGTTAGCTATCGAGATTATCCTTCCCACTTTTTACCTTAAAATTTCTTCAAGAATAAATAGGTCAAGAAAGTTTAAAACAGATACCGAAGGTTTTCAAGTCCTTTTTCACCTGCTGTGGTGTTGAGTGTTCCACGTGGAACATTTGGAGATAAAAATATCCGATGTTCCACGTGGAACATATTCTATCGCGCGGCCTTCCGAAAGGTAAGGATAACGGTCGTCCTGTCTGTAAAAGGCAGCTTTACCTCAAAGATATTGGGTCTTTCTATCCCGCTAATTTCCGCGACCCCCTTAAGCTCCTTTTCATATGCCGGGCCCTTGATGGCTATGATCGTCCCGCCCGGGGCCGTGTATGGGAGGCTTAACCTAAGGTAATCCCCAAGATCCGAAAAGGCCCTCGAGATGACGCGGTCGAAGGCCCCCGAGTACCTTTCTATTATGGATTTGTCTTCGACCCTCCCCGAGACCGCCTCTATCCCGGTAAGTCCGAGGGTCCTTATGACGTGCTTCATGAAGTGTACCTTTTTTTCGACCGAATCTAAGAGCGTTACGTCAATCGACGGGTCGTGGACCTTTATCGGTATGCCAGGAAATCCAGCCCCGGAACCTATGTCGAGAAGCCTCTTCGAGCCTTTTACATAGGGATAAGGGATGAGGGAGTCCAGGAAGTGCCGAAGAATTATCTCGCGGTCGTTTTCAATGGAGGTGAGGTTTATCTTCCTGTTCCATGCCTTGAGCTCCCTGAAATACCTGAGAAATAGGGCTATCGAGGCGTCAGTAAGGGCGACGGAAAGCTCGTCCCCCCCTTTTTTTAGAAGTTCTATAAGGAGTTTTTCTTCCATTTAAAGTGGTATGTTCCACGTGGAACATTGGAGGAACCTTTCAAGAAAGGTTCTCTCAAACCGCGCCCATCTTTTTGAGGTGGACCATGAGCATTGAGATCGCCGCGGGTGTAACCCCTGAGATCCGGCTCGCCTGCCCGATGGAGTAGGGCCTTAGTTTTTTAAGCTTTTCCCGTATCTCTGTTGAAAGCCCGCTTACGTCCTCATAGGCTATTCTCTGGGGGATTTTAAGCCCCTCTATCTTTTTAAACCTTCCGGCCTCTTCCACCTGCCTTTTTATATACCCATCGTACTTGGTCTCGACCTCTATAGCTTCTTTCATGTCCTGCGGGATATCAAATTCGCGGTCTATGAGGCTAAAGACAGCCTTTAAATCGAGTTCAGGCCGCCGGAGGAGCTCCTTAAGTGTTGTCGCCTTCTTTATCTCGTTGGAATTCAGTGTTTTTAGCGAGCCATTTATCGCGGCGGTCGGGAAAACCCTGGTCTTGTCGAGAAATTCCTTAAGCTCATCGAGGGCCTTTTTCCTGGCGGCAAAAATGGCGTAAACGTCTTCTTTTACAAGGCCAACCTCAAAACCCTTTTCCCGAAGCCGCAACTCCGCGTTATCTTCCCTCAAGAGGAGCCTGTACTCGGCCCTCGACGTGAACATCCTGTAAGGCTCTTTAGTCCCCTTTGTGACGAGGTCGTCTATCATGACCCCGATATAGGCCTCCGACCTGTCGAGGATGAGCGGCCCGGCCCCCCTTATCTTCAGGGCCGCGTTTATCCCGGCCATCAGCCCCTGGGCCGCCGCCTCCTCGTAGCCTGACGTGCCGTTTATCTGGCCGGCCATGAAAAGGCCCTCTACCGGCTTTGTCTCAAGGGTGAGCTTTAACTGCGTCGGCTCGACGAAATCGTACTCGATGGCGTAGCCGGGGCGGAGTATCGCGACATCTTCAAGGCCCTTTATTGTCCTTAAAAACCTGTACTGGACGTCTATGGGTAGCGACGTCGAAAGCCCGTTCGGATAGACCTCGTGAGTATCAAACCCCTCCGGCTCGAGAAAGACCTGGTGCCTCGCCCGCTGGGGGAATTTAACGACCTTGTCCTCTATCGAAGGGCAGTACCTCGGCCCCGTGCCCTCGATTATCCCGCTATATAGCGGAGACCGGTCGAGGTTCCGCCTTATGGTTTCGTGCGTAGCCTCATTCGTATATGCGATGTGGCATGGGATCTGCCTGCGGGTAATCGGTCCCGATGAAAAGGAAAAGGGTTTTAGGTACGTAAGGGGTTGAAGCTCCTGCGCCTCCACCTTTGAGTAGTCTATGGTCCTTCCATCGAGCCTCGGGCAGGTCCCGGTCTTGAGGCGGCCGAGGGTAAAGCCGAGTTTTTTGAGGGAATCCGAGAGGTTTACGCTCGCCCCGTCCCCGGCGCGTCCGCCGGGGTAATTAATGAGCCCTATATGGATAAGTCCCTTTAAAAAAGTTCCAGTCGTTATTATGACCGCCCTGGCGCTGAAGACCTCGCCGGTATTGAGGCGTACTCCGGCGACTTTCCCTTCATCTACAAGTATCTCCTCAACGAGACCCTGGCGGAGGTTGAGATTTTCGGCGTTCTCAAGGGCAAAACGCATCCTCTGCCTGTAAAAGGTCCTGTCGGCCTGGGCCCGGGTAGCCCTGACGGCCGGGCCTTTGCTGTCGTTAAGGACTCTAAACTGTATGGCGGCATCGTCTATGGCCTTTGCCATCTCGCCGCCGAGTGCGTCTATCTCTTTTACGAGATGGCCCTTTGCGACCCCGCCGATAGCCGGGTTGCAGGACATCTGTCCTATGGTATCGAGGTTCATGGTGATGACGAGGGTCGAAAGTCCCATGCGCGCCGCGGCAAGGGCAGCCTCGCACCCTGCGTGTCCGGCCCCGATCACTACGATGTCGTATTTCGAGTAGTCCATTTTCAAATCTGAAACAAATTTGTGGTAAATCGATTCATTTTATAGTATCCTTTTCGGTTGTGTCAATCGATTTTGAGGAAGCGGAACAGGGTGGCGCGGGAGCCATCAAAAAAAGCGTACAACCAATTGATTTTATTACATAAATAATAATTATTGACATTAAATTCAAATACTGTATACTTCGTACTTATGCCAAAGACCAACACAAAAACAAAAAAAACCGTTTCGCGCGCAACAAAAGCTTCCTCCAAGCCTAAAAAGTCCCCGGCAAGGAAATTGAGTGCGGCGCCTTCAACCAAAGAAAAAGCAAAAATGGCAAAGACAACCCCCGCCGCAGCGCCGGCGACAACGTCAAAGGGGGGGAGGGCCTCTTTTAAAAAAGAGGTGACCAAGAAACTCCTCGACGCAAAGACAAGGATACTCCAGGAAGTCTCACAGAAGATAAAGCACGAGAGCGACAGTCTCAAGTTCGAGATAGGCGATATCTACGACATCGCAAGCAGCGAACGCGAGCGCGAGCTCACGCTCTCGCTCGGAGACCGCGACCGTGAAAAGCTCTCCGAGATCGACGAGGCCCTTGAGCGCATAAACGACAACATCTACGGCATATGCGAGGAGTGCGGAGAGCCGATAGCCGAGGACAGGCTCCGGGCCCTGCCTTTCACCCGCGTATGCGTGGAGTGCCAGTCGAAAAACGAAAAGGAAATGAAGATAAGAGGCAGGATCATCGAGGAAGAGACGGGCCTCGGCATCATGGAAAGGGAAGAGGAAGAGGAGTTTTAACCTCCGCATATGAATCCCTAAGGGGCCGCCGTCGAATAAGACCTTCGACGGCGGCCTTTTTATTTGGGTTCAAGTTCAAGGGGCTGAAAACCCGAAGTATAATCCCCCCTTTCTAAGGGGTGAGGGGGGATTATAAATGGGTCTACCATCTCCTCTCCTTTGCGAGGGGAGGCCGGGAGGGGTGATAAGGGTCCGGGATAATCTCCCCTGGCCGCTCCTTAGGAAAGAGTTGTAACAACGAGTCGCAATGATTAGCTCAAACATTAAAATAAAGTTCAGCCTCCTCATAGTCATAGCCATGATAATCTGGGGCGGGAGCTGGGTCTCGGCAAAGGCCATAGCCGACGCCATGCCGCCGGAGGCCCTCACCTTCTGGAGGTTTTTTATCAGTTTTCTTTCCATGCTCCCGGTCACGCTCATCTTTAAGGAACCGATAAAGGTAAGCCGGCCCGCCCTTGGCTATACGCTCCTGGGCGCCGTAGCCATGGGGCTTTATCTCTATTTCTTTTTCAAGGGCCTTAAGTACGGGTTTGCTGGAGCGGCCGGGGTGCTCGTCACGTCCATGATGCCCCTTGTGACGTTCACGCTCTCCATATTCATCTTCAAAAAGACGCCGACCGGGAGAGATTTATTCGGGCTTGCCCTGGGGCTCGCCGGCGGCGGCGTGCTTCTTCAGGCCTGGACGTTCGATGGACGGATCTTCTCAGGCGGCAACGTCTATTTCCTGCTGTGCTCCGTGCTGTGGGCAACACTGACTATTTCGAGCGAAAAGGCGGGCGAGCTGATCTCGCCCGTTCTCTTTAGCGTCCTCACGTATGGCTTCAGCGCAGCGCTTTTTTTCTTCCTTGCCCTGCCTTACGGCATGAGGAATATCCTGAGGCAGGATACGGTTTTTTGGCTGAACATGCTCTACCTTGGCGTCATCTCGAGCACCTTCGCGACGACGGTATATTTCTTCGCCTCAAGCCGCCTCAGCTCCAACAGGGCGAGCTCGTTTGTGTTTCTCGTCCCTTCGTTCGCGGTTATTTTAAGCTGGATATTCCTGGGAGAGATACCAAAGATGCCGACGATCGCCGGGGGGCTCATAGCCGTTTCGGCGACATACATTATCAATAAGAATGGCAGGAAGGAAGCCCGACTGGAAAAAAAGGAGTTGGAGACGGCCGGATGAGAAATATATTTCACGCTGTCAGTATCTCCCTCGGACTCCTGGTGGCGCTTGCAACATGGGTCTATGCTGAAGAGGAGGCCATCGAGGACCCCTGTTC
>DAIDBB010000362.1 GCA_027310325.1 bacterium
GGAAGCGGATGTCCACTATCCATGAGGCCAAGGGCGCCCCGCCCGGAACGGGCGCCGTCTTTGTAAAAGGCGCTCCCGGAGAGGTATTGGACCTATGCGAGACGGCGTACCTCGAAGGCAATGCCGTTCCCATCGGGCCCGTTAAGGAGAACATCCGCGCGGAGATCGACCGGATGGCTTCGAGGGGCTTAAGGGTGCTCGCAATAGCCACGCGCGACATCGGGCTTAAAAGAACATACCTCGCGGATGAGGTCGAGCGCGGACTCACCTTCATAGGGCTTGTCGCCATGTTCGACCCGCCGCGCCCCGGGGTCAAGACGGCGATAAGGGAGTGCAAGACCGCCGGGATCAAGGTCGTGATGATAACCGGCGATTACGGCCTTACCGCAAAGGCCATAGCCGTACAGATAGGGCTTAACCGCGCAAAGGTCTACACCGGCGCGGAGCTCAATAAAATGACCGGCCATGAGCTTGAAGGGGCCCTGAAAGAAGAAGAGGCGATATTCGCAAGGGTGGTGCCCGAGGACAAGCTCCGGGTCGTCGAGGCGCTCCAGAGAAACGGCGAGGTGGTGGCCGTGACGGGGGACGGGGTAAACGACGCCCCGGCCCTTAAGAAGGCGGACATAGGGATCGCCATGGGCCTCCGTGGAAGCGACGCGGCCAAAGAGAGCGCGGAGATAGTCCTTGCGGACGACAACTTCTCATCAATCGTCGACGCGGTAAAGGAGGGCAGGGCCGCTTACAGGAACATAAAAAAATTCGTCACGTACATACTTACGCATAACGTCGCGGAGCTAATCCCCGTCATAGCCTTCGTCGTCTTTAAAATACCGCTTCCGCTAACGGTAATGCAGATGCTGGCCATAGACCTCGGCTCCGACATCTTCCCGTCCCTAGGCCTGGGGGTCGAACCTCCCGAGAAATGGATAATGGAGGAAAGGCCGCGCCAGAAGACCGAAAGGCTCCTCGATAGAAATACCCTGTCGAGGGTATACCTCTTCCTCGGCCCCGTTGAAGCGATCCTTGCGCTATCGGCATTTTTCTTCGCCTACTGGCTCCGTGGCGTGCCGCCTACGGAGACGCTTCCGGCCTCGGGTGCCGTCTACGCGGCGGCGACCACCATGACCTTCGCTGGAATAGTCGCCTCCCAGGCGGGAAACGTCTTCGCTTGCAGGACTGAACGCGAATCGGTCTTTTCAAAAGGGGCCTTCCTCAAGAACCGGTTCGTCCTCTGGAGCCTTTTCGTCGAGGCGGCGCTGATATCAGCCCTTATCTACGTCCCTTTCCTCTCCCCCGTCTTCGGCTTTTATCCCCTCACGTTAAGCGACTGGGCTTTTGTCATCGCGTTCCCGGCCATAATGCTCGGCTCATCCGAGCTGAGAAAGGCCATCCTGCGGAAAAAGCACGTCTACAGCGCCTGAAAAGATCGCGGGAAGAACTGAAAGTTTTGGAGAGAGTTTGAGAGAGACTTGCGGTGCGGACGGCAATTAGTCAGGCGAACCCTCCTGCTTAAATAAAAACCGCCGTGCGCGGCGCCAAAAAGGTCCTCTCAAAGTGTTTTAAATTAGCTTGAAGAACCGATGCCCTTTAATATATCATGATAGTATATCAAAGGAGAACCGTGTCATGAGCGCAGCCCCACTTAAAAACAAGGGTTCGGTCACCATAGTCCTTTTTAGCGGCGAGATGGACAAGGCCCTGGCCGCTTTCGTCATAGCGACAGCCGCAGCCTCCATGGGCATGGATGTGAGCATATTCTTTACGTTCTGGGGGCTTAACGCCATTAAAAAAGAGGGCGGCCTCATAAAGGGCCAGAACTGGATGCAGAAGATGCTTAACGTCATGAACTACGGGCACGCCAAAAAGCTCGCCCTCTCGAAGATGAACATGCTCGGGGCGGGCCCCATGATGCTTAAGCAGATGATGGCCCAAAAAAGGGTCCCAAGCCTCCATGAGTTCATAAAGACGGCCTGCGCCCTCGGGGTCAAATTCTACCCGTGCGAGATGTCGATGAGCCTCATGGGCTTAAAGAAAGAAGACTTCATCGACGAATGCGAGGACGTCATCGGGGCGGTGACCTACCTCTCGATAGCAAAGGACACGAGCGTAAACCTTTTCATTTAAGGCTTTAATAATAAAACCAAAAAGGGTTAGAAGATGCCGACTCAATATACCGTAGACAGGACTCTGGACGCGCGGGGCTTAAGCTGCCCGATGCCGTCGGTCAAAACGGCGCTTGCCCTCGAGCAGATGGCGCCGGGCCAGGTGATAGAGGTCTTGACCGACGACCCCGTATCAAAAAGGGACCTTCCGGTCTGGGCCCGGTCCACAGGGAACGAACTCCTCGGGATAAAAGAGGAAGAGAATACCATAAAGATATACCTAAAGAAGGCCTAAAACAAGCCTCCGATGGCCAACGTCTACCACCTCGACCTGAATGCGAAGAAGACCGCGGGGGCGCGCATAGCGCTCCTCCCCGGAGACCCCGCGCGAGTCCCGATGATCGCGGCCTTCATAGCCGAAGAGT
>DAIDBB010000374.1 GCA_027310325.1 bacterium
GTTCCGGAAGGGTCTTGCGGGAAAACCGGTGACCGTGATGCTATTGATGCCCGGGGAGAGCCTCTCTCTATAGGTCGGGGTTCCTTATAATCTCCAGTATCTTGCACTTCTCCCAGAGCGTCTTTCTCGAAACGCCCAGGAGCCTGGCGGCCAGGCTCTTGTTGCCCTTTGTCTCCTCGAGCACCCGGGTTATGTACTGCTTTTCAAATTCCTTCAGGGCCTTCGAGAGGTTGTCATGGCCCTGGATATTGTTGACGGCCTTGATGGCGCCCCCGAGGGATCTCGTCATCTCCTCGGAGAGGTCCCACGGCTGTATGTCTTCTCCCCTGCCGAGCACTACCGCCCGTTCGATCGAGTTCTCAAGCTCCCTGACGTTCCCAGGGAAAGGGTACTTGAGGAGCGCTTCTTTCGCTTCTATCGTGAAGTTCTTAACGGGCTTCTTATAAAGCTCGGTATAGTATTTAAGGAAATGGTTAGCGAGAAGCAGTATGTCGTCCTTGCGCTCGCGGAGCGGCGGAAGGGTAATGGGCACGACGTTAAGCCTGTAGTAGAGGTCTTCCCGGAAGTTGCCCTTCTGGACCTCTTTTCTCAAGTCCCTTTGAGTAGCGCATATTATGCGCACGTCGGCCTCGAGGGTCTCCGTGCCGCCGAGTCTGTCGAACTCCTTTTCCTGGAGCACGCGGAGGAGCTTTACCTGGATCGAAAGGGACATTTCGCCTATCTCGTCGAGGAATATCGTCCCCTTGCTCGCAAGCTCGAACCTGCCTTTCTTCTGCTTCACCGCTCCTGTGAAGGCGCCGCGCTCATAGCCGAAAAGCTCGGCTTCCAGGAGCGTTTCAGGAACGGCGGCGCAGCTAATCTTGACGAAAGGGCCGTCCTTTCTAAGGCTGTTGTAATGTATGGCGTTGGCCACAAGCTCCTTGCCGGTGCCGCTTTCCCCGAGCAGGAGCACGGTCGAGTCGGTCTGGGAGACGACCTTGACCTTCTCGAAGATATCCTTCATCTTCTCGCTCTTGCCGATTATGCCGCTGAAGTCATATCTGCCTTCTACCTGCTCCTTTAGCATCAGGTTTTCCTCTTCAAGGTCCCTTAGCCGTATGAGGCGCTTTACCATGATGAGGAGCTCATCCATGGAAAACGGCTTTGTTATATAATCGTACGCGCCGTACTTCATCGCCTCGACGGCGGTGTCCACGGATCCGTAAGCGGTTATGAGTATCACCATCGTCTCTGCAGAATATCGCTTGCAGGCCTTCAGGACCTCGACGCCGTCGACGTCCGGAAGCCTAAGATCGGTAATGACGATGTCAAAGCCGCTGTCCCTTAAGAGGTCGACCCC
>DAIDBB010000393.1 GCA_027310325.1 bacterium
TTACATGACTGCAACCGGACAAAAAAGCCCTTGACAGCCGTCAAGAAGATGCTATATTTCAAATATTCATTTTTTCTCACAGACCGCTGAAAAACCCGGAATTTGTTCAGGCTGCTCAAAAAGCCCCGGGTGCGAGGCGTCGAGGCACGGTTTGAGGCGTACTTTGTATGTGCGCACGCCAAGGTCAATGCCTGGCCGCGGCAGTCCGTTGCGGCAAAAAAGCCGGCTGAACCTCGGCCCGCCGGGGTGCGCCGCAATGAACAGGCGCCGAAGACGACGAAGCAGACGGACTTTTTCAGAGCCTGCTAAAAAATCTCCGCATACAGAAAGGGTTGCGATCATGAAAAAAAGAACATGGGCATGGCTGTTTATCCTCACTCTTTTTCTGAGCGTTGGGTTCATCTCTTGCGGACACAAGGCCGCTAATACGACCGTTGTCCCGGGGACCGTCTGGAGTAACCATTCCACAGGAATAAATGGAGAACTCCTGATAAGCATGGCCTGGTCGGGAAGCCAGTTCGTCGTAGTGGGGGGAAATAGCTTTGCCGATACCATCATCATCACTTCACCCGACGGGATTACCTGGACGACAAGGGTATCAGTCGCTGGCAATAGGCTAAACAGCGTCACCTGGACAGGGGCCCAGTTTGTGGCCGTTGGAGACTCGGGGTATATCACAACCTCGCCTGACGGTATTACCTGGACAACCATGGTTTCCGGGGTTGTGACGCATCTCCGCGGTGTTGCATGGTCCGGGACCCTATCCAGACTCGTGGCTACAGGCGACGGCGGCCTTGTCCTTACCTCGGATGACAGTGGCGCAACCTGGACCCAGCGGGTCTCGGGAACGCCGAATACACTGGAAGGCGTAACGTGGGCCGGAGCTCAGTTCGTAGCCGGTGGGGGGTCGGGGACTATCCTTACCTCCGCCGATGGAATCACCTGGGCGTCCCAGAGTTCAGGGACTGCCGACTCCATATTCTCGATCGGGTGGTCTGGAAGCCAGCTGGTGGCAGATGGCGCGTCAGGCACCATATTGACTTCACCTGACGGGATTACCTGGACAGCCCGGTCCTCAGGCACAACACAGGTTTTGGCTGGGGCCGCCTGGTCAGGAACCCTGTGGGTAGTTACAGGCGTTGGAGGCACGATTTTGACATCTCCCGACGGGATCAACTGGACCGCTCAAACTTCAGGGACGACCGATCAGGTGGGACGCGTCATCTGGTCCGGAACGCAGTTTGTGGCCCCTTTACTTACCAGCGGCGGTGTCCTCACTTCGCCATAGCGGTCTTTCGCCGCATGCCGTGTAGCTGCTTTTGCGTTCAATGCTTCACGACCGGATAGAACTCCAACTTATCGTGCATCAAAGCCCATTGGTCGGATAAACCAATGGGCTTTTTTTTATCGATTTCCGGTAGAACTGTCGTAAGCGGCAGCAGGATCGAGGGATGCGGAGTTCAGGAAGCCGTCCGCATTCGGTTAGAAATACGCCCAAAAGCGTCGATAAGCATCGTCCCCCGGAAACCATTGCCAAAAATCGCTGATATAATTGCTTATCGGTGGGTGCTATCCATAAACCCAGGACCCAACCCTAAAAACGAGGCGTGCCATGAATAAAATGAAAAAAGGAATACCGGCCGTACTCGCGATATTCTTTCTCGTCGTGCTTATCCACCCGGCGCTTTCCTCCGCCGTTGCTCCTCCGGAAGCGATGCGCCGCGCGAAGACGCATTTCAACAAGGGCCACTACCTGGACGCGGCAAAGGAGTACGAAGCCGCCGTTCAGGCCGACCCAGAGGACATAAACTCGCGCGTTGGACTGGGGCTCGCCTACTACCAGGCGGGCAAGTTCGGCGTGGCCATGAACGTCTTCGAGAAGGTCGTCCAGCTTGACCCGAAGGAAAGGAGGGGCTACAACTACCTCGGGCTCATCTACATGAACCTCGGCCTTAACGACGAGGGCCTGGACGCGTTCAAAAAACTTGTCGAGCTCGACCCGAACAACGCCGACGCGGTCACGAACCTCGGGGCCGCGTACTTCAAGAAGGGCAACATAAAGGAGAGCGTCGACCTTTTCCAAAAGGCCATCTCCATGAAGCCCTACTCGCCGCTCGCGCACAAGAACCTCGGTTTCGCGTACTCGGTCATGAGGAAATGGCCCGAGGCGATAGACGAGTTGGCGCTCACCCGGACCATAGACGCCCAGTTCGGGGACATCGAGTTCATGCTCCGCGACATAACGGCCCGGGCGCTCCCTGACCTCGAAAAGCGGGCGAAGGACGCCCCCGGCGACCCGTGGCCCCATTACTACATCGCCTACGCGGCCGTGTTCAGGGGAAGCCGCTTTAACGAGGCGGACTGGAAGCGGGCCATGGAGGAGATCAACAGGGCCGCCGACCTTGACCCCAAGAGCGCCAGGATCTGCGTGGCAAAGGCCCTCATACTCACGCTCCAGAGCGCGTTTCCGCAGGCCATCTCGGTATCGAAGGGTTGCACCGGGCTGGACCCCAGGAACTGGGAGGCGTGGAAGGGCCTCGCCGAGGAGGAACTCGCGCTCGGCAACGCCGACGACGGCCTCTATGCGATCGAGAAGGCCGCCGAGATAAGCCCCGACATCATAAGCGTGCAGGAGAACCTGGGCGTTGCATGGTCCGAGAAGGTAAACGACGAAAAGGCTGTAGAGCACCTCAACAACGCCCTAAAGCTCGGCGCGAAGAGCGGCCTCCTCGAATTCGACCTTTCGGTCTCGTACCATAACCTGAAGAACTTCGACATGGCATGGAGGCACGCGCGCAGGGCCCAGCTCCTCGGCTACGCCGACGCCGAGGAGCTCATAAAGGCCCTGGGAAAGCTCTCCAGGGAGCCCGAGGACTACTGAGGGACAAGAGGCGCTAAATGGCGGTAAAAAAAGGGCGCGCGTTCGCGAACCCGCCCGATTCGGGGATCAGGGAGATATTGAAAGAGTGCCGGACCGTGGCCGTGGTCGGCCTTTCGGACGACCCTGAAAGGCCGAGCCACAGGGTGGGCAGATTCCTC
>DAIDBB010000399.1 GCA_027310325.1 bacterium
CCTATGAGGATGTCGAATATCGATGATTTAAGCTCCTCCATCTTTACATCGGCAGATTCGGGGATGCTCAGCGCCACAAAAAGCCTGAAGTTCCTCACCGGGATGCCCTGAAGGTTGTCGAGGCCGTCCTTTCCGCTTTCGAGGTACTTCGCGAATTCTTCCATGCTACGCTTAAGCAGCGGGTTTTTGGTGGTCTTGAGCCCGAGGAAGGCATCCCTTATCGGCTTCGTGTGCGGATCGGCAAAAAGTATGAACTGCATGACCGAGCCAACGGGTATGCCTGACCTGAAAAGGCCGCTCAGCGTTTTGGCGGTGCTTTCTCCCGCGAACCACAGGGGCAGGCACTCCCAGATTATTCCAAGGCTTCCATCCGCATTATGGTACGTGCGGGCTGCCGGGTCGTACGCGATATACGGAAGATAATCTGAAAATTTATCCCGTTCCGTCATTTTTTTAAGCCGCCTCTTCGAAAGGCCGAGAGAAAGGTCCATAGAGCCTCCTGTGCTTATTTCAGATTGTCCATGCTTATGTATTACCTAAACCAGCGGACTCCGCGCACATTGACATTCAAATCAGTTTACATATAGAATGGCATACTTAAAAATGGCGATGGATTAATCCCCGGAGGTAAGAAGTAATGCATGACGCTGAATCATATGTATGGTATGCGTGTTACGGGTCGAACTTAAGCAAACAAAGATTTTTGTGTTACATCGTTGGCGGAACGCCTGAATACGGACAAAAATATTATAAAGGCTGTAAGAATAAGGATTACCCGATCGAGGATAGGCCCTGTAATATACCGCATCGTCTTTATTTCGCATTGCCAGATGGGGAAACGGAGACTGATAACTGGGGCCCGGGCGGGGTTGCCTTTATTAACCCCGAGAGGGAGGAGAGTGAAGAACACTGGACAAAGGGCAGGATGTGGAGAATAACCAAAGAGCAGTATGAGGATGTGCGAAATCAGGAGGGCCGAGGCTGGTATAACTATGAGATACTTTTAGGAAAGGAAAAGGGAATGCCAATTTATACCATTACCAATGCAAATATCCTGGCAAATATAAGGCAGCCTTCCGAGGCATACTTAAAAACCATGATTTCAGGACTCAAGGAAATACGTAAATGGTCTGTCGAAATGCTGGCGGAATATCTGACGAAGAAAGCCGGCATTAAGAGT
>DAIDBB010000414.1 GCA_027310325.1 bacterium
GCGTGTGAATATCCGTATCTCCTCGAAGGATCTTGAAGATATCAGAAAAAAAGCTGTCGAGGAAGGCATACCTTATCAGACTTTGATAGCCAGCGTACTTCACAAGTACGCTTCCGGCCGTTTGAAGGAAAAAGGGGTTTAGAGACGATGATGTCAACGAGGCTGGAAAGACCTTGACCATCGGTACTTAAGGGAGAAAAAGGGTAAGTTAAAAAGGGCTGGTTCACTCCAGCCCTTTTTTATTCTGACCATCCAAAAGCATTACTCGAACGCCAGCTTCCAGCGCTTCTTCGGGTTGTCGAAACGGACGCCCTTGGGATCGAAATTCTCAGGGTCGAAGGAACCTCCGGCCCACTCAAGCGTTTCTGTGTGTTCTTTATGGGCGGGGTTAGCAATGATTTTCAGGAAATTCTGGTAACCCCATATCCCGCCGCAGTCCTCTGGCGGACATGCACGCTCACCGGCAACGCAGACCGGATAACGAAGACCCTCTTCCCGAGTGAGTATTTTTTCGAGTTTTACCTCATGCGCCCAGTCATCCCCGAAGTCATATAAATAGGCCGCCTTTGGATTTTTCGGTGAGTAATAGGCCGCAATCTTTTGTTCCCATCCAGGCAGGATGTCCCTCTCATCGTCGAACGAGTCATCCGGGATACCGATAGTCACATTCCTTGATGTGGAAGGGTCTGTTACTTCGAATTCGGGTAGATGGTAGTCCATCCATCCCATGGAATCCTGTATGGCGACATGCAGGTCCCAGAACGTATAGGTCTCGGGAACCCTGATAGTCCTCCAGATCGGAGGACGAATTCCAAGTAATGTAATCTTGAATTCATAGACGTTCTCGAACTTATTCGCCATATAGAAATCCTTTTAATGGATTCAGATAGACATTACTTACTTTAGTCTTTTCGTCAGGTTTTTGTCAACGGGTTATCCATTTTACTCCTTCCCAGGAAAATCCTGAAATGAATCGTCTTTGGTTCAGTCAGTTCCCTCAGGTAATATGTAGATAGAGACTCTTTTCAGTAGACCACGAATAAAAGCCGCAGGCTCTATTGGCCTAGCGGCTTTTTCTATTTCAGGAATAGGAGATTAGGCCATGTCAATTAAAAGTTGGTTTTAGTTAACAAATACCCTCAGGAGGGATGGGATATGGACAATACAAACGGCTTCATACGTGAGATCGAGCGAGCCGATTCGACCGTTCTTGCCGAGCTTACGACGCTTTTGGGTCCCAAGTTCAAATTCCCGAAAGCCGGCGTGATACGTTCGGGGATCATGGTCCCGAAGAGCACCTGCTGTGCGGAAGATATCAAGCTTTATGATTCCCTCGTTGCGGAAGGTCGCTCCTGGGATGAGATCGAAGCAAAGCTCGGCCTCGACAGGGATAAGAAGACAAAACTGATACCGAAAAATGTCGACTATTTTTCGGTATTCCCTGGAGACTGCGTAAACCGGGGAAACGCGAAGAAGCTCCACAGCCTTTACGGAGACAAGGACGGGAAATTAAGGTCTTTCCCTGTGGTATTCCCGGTCAACGAGTGGTGGAACATACTGCCCCATTCGTTAAGGTGCTACGGGAATAACGGCCTGAAATTCAAAAGCGACTTCAGGCTGGTAAAGGACAGTAACGGAGAAGTCGTAGACGCGAGCCGGGTATGTACCTTTCCTGTGGACGCCGTTCCGGGCAAGAAGGTCTTCGGGGGCAGAGCATGGGATGAAAGGCCGTGCGAACCTCAGACATGCGCGGAATATCAGTCCGGCGATTGTGCGTTCGGCGGCGCCATACAATTCTATATCCCAGGCATTCCGGGCGTTGGCCTTTGGATGCTCCCGACGACATCATGGTATTCCCTTGTGGACATAAAAAGCTCTCTTGAACTGGTCTCCAGGATAACCGGAAACAGGATCACAGGCACGTTCGGGGGCAAGCCCATTTTTCGTATACGGAAGGTAAGGGAAGAGATATCCCGGATCGATACGAAGACGGGCAAGGCGATGAGGACCTCCCAGTGGCTCATAAAGCTGGAAGCCGACGTTGATATGACAGAGCTTGCGGCCGCTTGCGAACCCGGCAGGGTCATTTCCGCCGGACTTGCCGCAGCCAATATGCTGGGACCTTCAGTTGCTCATAGCCAAGCTCATACTGAAAATAAGGGGGCAGCCGAGCAGGTATCGTCTACTGCCAACCAGGCCGGAACGCTTCCCGGTTCTAATGGTAACGGTGCCGAACCTGTGTCCGCTGAAACCGCCTTTTCCAATGACGCTTCCGACCCATCGGTTACGGTCTCGGAAGAGCAGAACGGAGAGAAGAAAGAAGAGAAAAAACTTTCCTCTTCTGCCGAGTTTCTGTGGAAGTCGCTTACGGGCGTGTGCAGGTCGAAGGCCGAGGTAAAAGGGAGGCTCAGGGAACTTTGCGGAGTGGACTCGTTTTTCGCCCTTACGGACGCACAGGCCAGGGAGGCCCTGAATAAGCTGACCGAACAGATGCTTCAGAAATACTGAACACTCAAGAGTCGGTTATATATGCACGGGGGTATTCTGATGATAGATGAAGAGAAATTGAGGCTTGCCAGAACGGTCGACCTTCCGGCGTTCCTGGAGGTGGAAATGAGATTGACGCCCGTTTCTATCGAAGGCAGCGGCAGGTTCTACCTGAGCCCTCTGGGAAGCGAGAAAACACCGTCTTTTCATGTCTCATACAAGGACGGTGTCTGGCTATGGTTCGACCACAGGACCGCTGAGAAGGCCGGTGGGGATGGTATCGCGCTACTTCGCAAGCTCGGCTATTCCTTCAAGGAATCGGTCGAAAGGCTTGCCAGCTTCGGCGGTTATCGTGACAGGGCGCGCACCACGCAGGTGAGGCC
>DAIDBB010000420.1 GCA_027310325.1 bacterium
CGTTCATGGGCCTGCCGCCTTTTGTCGGCATGATGGCCGGGCTGGGCCTCCTCATGTTCCTGGGGTCGTACCTTAAAAGGGTGGAGAGGAAAAAGATGATAACGACCGAAGAGCAGTTCGACGTATACAGGCAGGTCGTAAGGGTCGAGTTCGACACGCTCCTCTTCTTTTTCGGGGTCATAATGGGCGTGGGGGCGTTCCAGTACGCAGGGTACCTTGCGCTCTTTAGCCTTAAGCTGTACGGAGGGTACGGCAATACCATGGGAAACGTAACGATAGGTCTGATATCCGCCCTGGTGGACAACATCCCCGTCATGTACGCCGTATTGAAGATGGACCCGAAGATGGACACCTCGCAGTGGCTCCTCGTGACATTCACGACGGGAACAGGCGGGAGCCTCCTTTCCATAGGCTCCGCGGCCGGTGTAGCGGTCATGGGCGTAAGGAGAGACCTATATACCTTCACCGAGCACTTGAAGTGGCTCCCGGCCATCGCCGCCGGATACGCCGTTAGTGTTGCGAGCTGGCTTCTCATCGCCAGGTGGTTCTTTTAGCAGGCCCCAGGCGGCGAGTTTCATGGTATGCCTGGAGCGGCGATCCAACCCCTTGAGACTTCCTTAAGACGCGCGCATCCATCTGGCCCGCCGGTTAAGATCCGGGCAAATATTCCGGAAGAAGCTGACGGGATAAAACGGCGTAGCTCCCTTCGGCCCCCGCCGCCGTCCTATACCCAGTAATCCAAAATGTAACGCCGCCGGCATATTGCATTAACAACCGCGGGGTATAGTCTTATCCGGAACCTTGGTCCTATCCGGGATATTAACCGCCAATATTCAATATGGAGAGTTTTATGGAGCGCGATGATAAGGTCTGTCCCTATCTTAAGGGCGGCGCGGATGGCGCCGTCTGCCGTCTTTTGGACTGCTCCGTGAGGGAGATAAGGTTTACGGACACCGGCGTCTGCTTAAGGGACCACGCGGCATGCCAGGTCTACAGGCGTTATGGGGATGATTATATCAAGGCCTGAGAGGAGCGTCTTCAAAGTTTCACATGGCTGTAATGAAGGCGTCACATCCGCCCTGTAAGATACTGCCATGGATACGGAAGCGGATATCCGGGGCGAGAAAATAACGTTCGTGTTCAGGTACGCCGCAAGGCTTGTCTTAAGCCTCCTCATGCTTGTCATACTCGCGTCCATCTTCTGGGCGACAATAAAGACGTTCCTCGACATGAGGGGGATGTTCGGCAGGGACATACGCGAGGCGCTCAAGCTCGTGATGGTAAACTCCCTCACCGTGCTCGCCCTTCTTGAGGTCTTCATGACGGCGCTTGTGTACTTCGTCGAGGGCAGGGTCAAGGTGACTTACATCATAGATACGGTCCTGGTG
>DAIDBB010000431.1 GCA_027310325.1 bacterium
GCCTATAACCTCGACGTGGCGCCGCTCCCCTACGACCCCGGCAGGGCCGCGGAGCTTCTGCAGGAAGCGGGCTTCAGGATGGGCAAAAATGGGACGCTTGAGAAGGACGGAGAGGAGCTCACGCTTACGCTCAAGGTCCCCATCGAAAAGGAGAGCGAGGACGTAAAGAGGGTGGTTTTGGCGTTCAGCAACTACCTTAAGAAGATAGGCGTGCAGGTAAACGTCGAGTTCAAGGAGTGGCTCGCGTGGAAGGAGGACGTGTTTTTGAAGCACGACTTCGACATAGTCTTCGCCTCGTGGGTCTTCGACGACTCGGCGGACATCTCGTCTCTCTTCCACTCCTCCGAGATAGGCCCGTGGAAGAACAACTTCGGCGCCTACTCGAACCCCGACGTGGACAGCCTCATAGCGGAGAGCAAACTGACGCTCGACCACGAGAAGAGGAGGACCATAAACAGGAAGCTCCACGCGCTCATAGCCGACGAGAGCCCGTATACCTTCCTCTGGACGCTTACGAACTACGCCGCCTACAGCAAGAAGTACAGGCGCGTCGCCATTCATCCGTACAAGTTCTTCACGTTCGCCGACGCCTGGTACGTGCAGGATAATGCGGATTAGGGCCGCGCTGGATATCGCCCGGAGGGGAGGTTTTCCGGGAGGGCGGGCCATATGAAGCTCTCCCGGGCCATGCCTGTGGCCGCGCTCATAACGAGGGAATTGGCGGGGACGCTTCTCCTCCTTCTCGGGGTAAGCTTCGTGGTGTTCTCGATACTTCGCCTCTCGCCCGGGGACCCCTTCAGCGCGGCCGTAAGCCCCGGGGCGAAAGCAGGTGCCGCGTGGCACTCGCAGTACCTCGCGTGGCTCCTTAATATCATAAGGGGGGATTTCGGCGCCTCGACGAGGTCCGGGCGGAACGTCCTGGACGAGCTTGCGCGCGTCGGGGTAAATACGCTCTTTCTCACCGCCGGGTCGATGCTCGTTACGCTTTCCATTTCAGTGCCCATCGCGATATTATCGGCGCGCCGCGGGCCGACCCCGGTAAACCGTTTTCTTACGATGTTCGCCTATGTCATCTCAGCCGTCCCCGCATTCTGGATGGGTTACATCGTCATATACATCTTCACGCGAAAACTCGGCCTATTTCCGCTCGCCTTCGGCTTTTCATCCGGGGAGAGGCTCGGGTGGCTCTATTTCGTCCTCCCCATAATCGTCCTCGGGGCCGGCAACGGCACCGTGAGCGAGATAGCGAGGCACCTCAGGCAGGAGCTCCTGAGGGTCTTCTCAGAGGACTACATCAGGACCGCGCGCGCCAAGGGCGCTTCTGTCTGGAGGCATTCCTTCAAGGAGGGCCTCCTCATCCCCGTATCCGAGATAATCGCCTCGAAGATACCGTTCATACTCGGAGGCGCGGTCGTCGTCGAGCAGGTCTTCAACTGGCCGGGCATGGGGAGGCTCGCCTGGCAGGCCGCCGGGGACCGTGACTACCCGATCTTGATGGGCATAGCCATATTCGCCGCGGCGTTCGTGCGGCTGGGGGCCCTTGCGCAGAGGACCATCTACATAATGGTACACCCGAGGGCCTCGAAGGAGCGGCCGCGATGAGATACGTCGAGAAGGCCAATACTCCTGACGGGCGGGACCTGCCGCTCCTTAAAAGGATGGACGCGCTGGACGCGGTCTACATCGGCTACGGGCTCCTGATCGTCCTTGCCGTTATCGTCTCTTACGGTCTGGCGGTCTTCCATATGCTCCCGGCCGACCCGGACGAGGTCGACCTCGGGCTCATCCTCGCGCCTCCCGGCACACCGGGGCACCTGCTCGGCACCGACTACATGGGCAGGGACATCGCGTCGAGGCTCATTCTCGGCATCCGCGCGTACTTCCTTCCGGGGCTCCTTGCGATAGGAGTATCGCTCGCGCTCGGCGCCCTCTCCGGGGTCGTCTCGGGCATGAGGCGCGGAGCGCCGGGGCTATTCGCCGATTACATCATGAACCTCATAGACTCTTTCCCGAGGCTCGTCCTAATACTCCTTGTGGCTTCCGCCTTCGCGCCCGACATCTACTGCATCATGCTCGTCGTCGGAATAACGAACGCGCCGGCCGTGGCGATGGTCATAAAGGACAGGATAAGGACCCTGCGGCACCGGAACTTCATCGAGGCGGCGACCGCCCTTGGGCTTTCCAGGAGGACCGTGGTCCTTAAGCACATACTCTGGTACAACTGCCGGTCGGTCTTCATCATACAGGCGACACTCGGCATGGCCGAGGCGATAATGGTCGAGACGAGCCTCAGTTACCTCGGGTTCGGCGTTCAGGAGCCGGCGCCCTCATGGGGCAACATGGTCCAGTCAGGAGCAAATTACCTCATGCAGGGCAAGTTCTGGCCCTCGACCATCCCGGCCCTGGCGATACTACTCACCACACTCGGCTTCCACTTACTCGGAGACGGGCTCAACAGCGCGCTCGAAAAAAAGAGGGCCGGATGACACAGACGGTCCTTAACGTCGAGAACCTCAAGACCTGCTTCTACTCCATGGCAAAGGGGACGTTTATCCGCCCGGTCGACGGCGTATCATTTCAGATAGACAGGGGCGAGACGCTCGGGGTCGTCGGGGAGAGCGGGAGCGGAAAGTCCATGACGGCCGTATCGGTCATGGGGCTCGTTACCGGAAAACCCGGCGTCATATCGGGTAAAGTCGAGTTCCTCTCAAGGGGCGGAAAGATCGATTTCCTCGAAGGCATCGAGGATTACGTAAGGGTAAG
>DAIDBB010000432.1 GCA_027310325.1 bacterium
GTTATGCGGCTGCTTTTAACATGTGCCCACCGCACGGTGCGCTCGCAATGACAAACGGGAATCAGCTCAGCATGTACTTGCCGGTTATGACCCTCTTGAGGCGCGGCCCGTAGACGAGGTCGAAGACCTCGCCCTTGCCCGGAAAGAGCTTAATGGCGAAGTCCTTCACGGCCGCCGCATGCCTTGACGCGTCCGCAAGCGTCATATCATCGCTTTCGAGTATGAGGACTATGGTGAAATCGACCATCCTCCTCAGGTAGCGTATCTTTTTGTCTTCCTCTTTTATCTCTTCCTGTGTTGCCATGTTCCATACACCCATTTGCACTACGTAAAAACAGATTGCTTCAGCTTCGCCTCGCAATGCCCCCATCCCGGCCTTCCCCCCGCGAGAGGGGGAAAGGAGAAAAACAGATTGCTTCGCGCCTGCAGCGGGCGGAGGGTCTTGGCGAACCCAATCGTCGAAATGTATCCTGCGGTGATGCGCTGCTTTTAACATTTGCCCACCGCACGGTGCGCTCGCAATGACACCTAGTGCGGTACAAACCGCGCGCCCTGAAAGGTCTTCCTCTCCCTCATGAGCGCGGTTATCCTCTCCATTATCATGAACTTGTTCGCCCCCCAGTTCGGGGCGACCAGATACCTCGAAGGCACGTCGCCGCAGAGCCTGTGTATTATCGCTTCCGGCGGCAGGACCTCAAGCGATTCTACCACGAGCCCGGAGTATTCATCAAGGCTGAGCGGCCTCACTTCTCCTCTCTCATACATCCTGTGAAGCTCAGTACCCCTTATTACCTGAAGCTGATGGAACTTTACGCCCCACACTTTAAGGCGGCCGAGGAACCTCATGGTATTTATAACTTCATCCCTCCCCTCGCCGGGTAGCCCCACTATCGCGTGGCCGCAGACGTCTATACCTAATCTATGCGCCCTCCCGACCGCGTCCTCGAAGTCGGCCGCCGTATGCCCCCTGTTTATCGCCCTCAGAGTTGCATCGTTCGAGGACTGAAGCCCGAGCTCGAGCCAAAGGCGTTTGCCCTCGTCCATTAATCCTTTAAGGAGATTCAGGATTTCGTCGCCGGCGCAATCCGGCCTCGTGGATACGGCCATGCCGGCTACCTCGGGAAACGAGAACGCCTCCCTATACATCCTATCGAGCGTCTCCGGAGGGGCATACGTGTTGGTGTTCACCTGAAAATACGCTATGAACTTTTCCGCCCTGTGCCTTTTGCGGACCTTTTCTATACCCGCTTCCAACTGAGCTCTTATATCCTCTCCGGCGTACTCCTTCGGGGTAAGGGCCGAGGGCTCGCAGTAGACGCACCCGCCAAAACCCTTTGTGCCGTCCCTGTTCGGGCATGTAAAGCCGCCGTCCACTGTGACCTTAAAGACCTTGCACCCGAAGCTCTTCCTTAGATAACCTGAAAACGAATTGTAGAGGGCGGTCATTTCTTTTCGCCCTCCTCCGGCAGTTTGGGCGCAACGACTATCGTCTTATAATCGGTTATAGTAACCGAGCCGGGCCTGGCCCCTTTCGGCTTCTTTACGTTCTTCGCGTCCGTATAAGCCACCTCTGCCTTGGCGGCGCCCTGCATCTTGCTGTACCACGCGGCTACCCCGGCGGCCTCCATGATCGTAGCGTCGGTAAGCTCCTTGATCCTGCCCGCGGATTTAATGAGCACGTGCGAACCGGGCACGCCTGACGCGTGGAACCAGACGTCCCCCTCCTTCGCGTACTTCCTCACTATGAGGTCGTTTCCGGGCCCGCTCTTCCCGCAGAGTATCTCGAAGCCCTCGGTTGAAGTGAACCTCCTTATCGGCTCGGCCCGGACCCTTTCGAGATCTTTAACGGGCGGGGGTTTTTTTAGATACCCCTGTGCGGCAAGCTCCGTTTCGACCTCGATGAGGTCTTCCATGCCCTTGGCCGCGTCAAGCTCGTACGCAAGGGTGCCGATGTAGGCGA
>DAIDBB010000438.1 GCA_027310325.1 bacterium
TTGAGGACCCTTGTGGCCTCATAGACGATCTCCGGACCTATTCCGTCTCCGGGGAGTACGGCAACATTAAACCGCTTCACTTTACCCTCCGCTTGTATGATTTTTTATATTCAGAATGAGCTGCAGGACTTGCTAGAATCAAGAAAAAAGCACACAAAGAACATTAAGTTATTACGGAATCTTACTGAAATATCTCAAAAATTTCCGCCCGAAATCTTTTGCAGAGCTTCGATGAACATGGCAAGTCCGCTCATGGGTATTACAACAGTGCTCCTCCTGTCGTTTGAAAGCTCGGCAATCTGCAGGAACCTTCCTCCCTCGTTCTCTTTCAGGTCCACGAAGAGGGTCTTATTCTCGATATGCAACTTATCGCTGGAAAGTACCTTGCTTTTTGCCCCTTCTTTCCTCATATTACCCCCTTTTTCTTTATCGACTCCATTAACCCCCCTGCCCTAATGAGTTCCTGCATGAACGGGGGCACCGGCCTTGCCTTGAAACTGAGCCCCTTCGTGACATTGACGATATCACCGCTATCCATGTTGACTTCAAGGATATCACCTTCCTCGGAGGAATCAACCACCTCGTCCGATTCGAGTATCGGAAGGCCCATATTGAACGAATTCCTGTAAAATATCCTTGCGAAGCTTTTTGCTATCACGCAGGACACCCCGCTGGCCTTTATAGCTATAGGGGCATGTTCCCGTGAAGAGCCGCACCCGAAGTTCTTATCCGCGACTATGATATCCCCGGGTTTGACCTTCGAGCTGAAGCCGGCGTCTTCATCCTCCATGCAGTGCTTCGCGAGTTCTGCCGGATCAGATGTGTTAAGGTAACGCGCCGGGATGATCCTGTCGGTATCTATGTCCTTGCCGAACTTCCAGACCCTGCCTCTGAATTTCATCGATCCACCCCTTTTTTCATCGGGCTTTGCTTGCAGCCCCGTACATTTTTTTATCACTTCCCGACCGTTAAGAAACGCGCCCTGGGGCGGCGATGCCTCCCCCATAACCCTTTACCTCAGCTTATCTTCTCCCACGGCAGGGAGCATCATGAGCCGGAACTCCAGATCATATAACGGGGCCAATTTGTCTAATAAATAAAATAGTGGAGATTGTAAGGTTTCCGGGCCATAAGGACCTGCGTCATCGGGCACTCTCGGCTCCGCAGCGCCCCTGCAAAACCTCTCGCCGCCTACTTGCGAGCAACAACCTCATCAGGGTGGGCTATGCGGCCTTTAACTGCGCTTGCCGCCGCAACAGCCGGGTTCGCCAGGTACACTTCGCTCTTGGCGTCTCCCATCCTGCCGACGAAGTTCCTGTTTGTCGTAGCGACCGCCCTCTCCCCGGCCGCGAGGATCCCCATGTGGCCTCCAAGGCAGGGCCCGCAGGTCGGAGGGCTTATGACGGCCCCTGCCTTGAGGAATATGTCAAAGTAACCTTTGTCCATCGCCTGTTTATAGACAAGAGGTGTGGCCGGGATGACGATCAGCCGAACATAAGGCGCTGTCTTTTTTCCTTTGAGCACCCGGGCCGCGACCTCTAGGTCTTCAAGCCGCCCGTTGGTGCATGAACCAATGACCACCTGGTCGATCTTGACGTTTTTTACCTCTGACACGTTTTTTGTGTTCTCCGGCAGGTGCGGCAGCGCCACCTTCGGCTCTATTTCCCTGCAATCGTATTCCCTTATCTCGGAGTACTCAGCTTCGGGATCGCTCGAATAGAACTTGAAGGGCCTTTCAGCCCTCTTTTCGACGTAAGCCTTTGTAATGGCGTCCGGGGCTATGATGCCGCTTTTAGCTCCTGCCTCGATGGCCATGTTGCACATCGCCATGCGGCTTTCGATGCTGAGATTATCTATCGCCCTGCCGGTAAACTCCATCGCCCTGTAGAGCGCCCCATCCACCCCGATGTCCCCTATAGTATGGAGAATGAGGTCCTTTCCGCTCACCCACTTGTTGAGTTTGCCGTGGAATATGAACTTGATCGACTCCGGGACCTTGAACCACAGTTCCCCTGTTATCATCGCGTATGCCAGGTCAGTAGAGCCCACGCCGGTTGAAAACGCCCCGATCGCCCCGTACGTGCATGTATGGGAATCTGCCCCAATAACGAGGTCCCCGGGCCCCACAATACCCTTTTCGGGAAGGAGGGCATGCTCGACGCCGACGTCTCCTCCCTCGTAGTAGTGGGTGAGCTTCTGCTCGATGGCGAAGTCACGGAGGACCTTGCACTGGCCGGCCGACTTTATGTCCTTGTTCGGAGTGAAGTGGTCTGGTACGAGAACGACCTTATTCCTGTTGAAGACCTTTTTCGCGCCGGCCTTCCTGAACTCATGTATGGCTATGGGCGCGGTTATGTCATTACCAAGGGCTATGTCTACCTTGGCGTTGATTAGGTCCCCGGGGATGACCTCTTTGGCGCCAGCATGCCTGGCGAGTATCTTTTCAGTGATTGTCATCGGACGCATAAATCTCTCTGTCTCTCCTGTTCTTGGACACCGGCCTACACGAGGTTTTCCCGGTTTTCCTTCTTTTTGTACTCGAGCCTGTTGAGCGCGTTTATATAGGCCTTGGCGCTCGCTACTATTATATCCGTATGAGATCCCTGCCCCAGGACTATATGGTCCCCTTCCTGCAGCCGTACGGAGACTTCACCCTGCGCGTCGGTGCCGCCGGTTATGGCGTTTACGGAGTACTTTAGGAGCCTACTGCCTGTTTTAGTTATCTTTGAGATCACGTTATAGACCGCGTCCACCGGGCCGTCGCCGCCGCCTTTTTCGGTAACCGTTCTGCCGTTTACCTCCATCTGCACGACTGCCGAGGGCGTTGTCTCGGTCCCGCTTTCGACCGTGAGGCTTACGAGCCTGAACCTCTCGGGAAACTCTATCCTTAGGACCTCGTCCTGGATGATCGCCTCGATATCCTCGTCGAAGACCTCTTTTTTCTTGTCCGCCAGCGCCTTGAACCTTTCGAACGCCTTATCGAGGTTCTCTCCCGTAACATCGTAGCCAAGTTCCTTAAGACGCGTCTTGAAGGCATGGCGCCCCGAGTGCTTCCCGAGAACGAGTGTCGAACGCGAGAGTCCGACGGATTCAGGCGTCATTATCTCGTAAGTCGTCTTGTCCTTGAGGAGGCCGTCCTGGTGGATGCCTGACTCATGCGCAAAGGCGTTGTCTCCGACTATGGCCTTATTCGGCTGAACCGACATCCCGGTGATGCTGCTTACAAGGCGGCTAGTGGGATATATCTGTTCGCTTACTATCGAAGTCTCAAGGCCGAGGAGGTCCTTCCTGGTCTTAAGGATCATCACAATCTCTTCGAGAGAGGCGTTGCCGGCGCGTTCGCCTATTCCGTTTATGGTACACTCCACCTGTCTCGCCCCGTTTATTACCGCGGCGAGCGAATTGGCAACGGCAAGCCCCAGGTCGTTATGGCAATGCACAGAGATAATTGCCCTGTCGATATTACGGACGTTTTCCCTTATGCCCTTTATAAGCGCGCCGAACGAGTCCGGGAGGGCGTACCCGACTGTATCCGGGATATTAACGGTCGTAGCGCCGGCCTCTATCACGGCTTCTACGACCTCGTAGAGATACGAGGATTCCGTCCTTGAGGCGTCCATCGGAGAGAACTCGACGTCATCTACATACCCCTTGGCCCTCTTTACCATCTCGACGGCCCTCTTAAGGGCTTCAGTTCTGGTAAGCCTGAACTGGTGCTTAAGATGTATGTCAGAGGTCGAAATGAACGTATGTAT